>NZ_JBJHAT010000004.1:0-265409 GCF_054051175.1 Blastococcus sp. SYSU DS0753
CGTTACCTATGCTGCCTGTATTTTTGTTTGTTGGGCGGGGTGGGGGGCGATACCGGGGCGGTGTGCCCACGGGGGGGGGGGGGGGGGGCCCCCCCCCCCCCCCCCCGACGCACGCCCCGGCCCCGCCCGTGCCTTCCCCGGAGACCTGGATGTCCAAGCAGTTGCACCGGATCGCCCCCTTGATCCTGGTGCTCCTCGGTGTGGCCGCGATGCTGGGCGCCCGCAACCTGGGGCTCGGCGAGATGAGTGCGCCCGGCCCTGGCCTCTGGCCGTTCATCGTCGCGCTCCTGCTCACCCTCACCGGCGTGGTGCTGCTCTTCATCGACGACCCCGAGGACTACGAGCCGTGGACCGGGGGCACGCTCAAGATCGTCCTCGGGCTGGCCGGCCTCGCTGTGTTCGTCGTGCTGTTCCAGACCATCGGGTTCTTCGTCTCGGCCGTGCTCATGCTGCTCTTCTGGCTGCGGGTGTTCGCCCGGGAGCCGTGGCGCTGGGCCGTCCCCCTCGCGGTGATCGGAGCGCTGGTGTTCCACCTGCTGTTCGTCGAGGCGCTCGCCGTGCCGTTCCCCGACGGCATCGTCTTCGCACCGGTCGGGAGCTGAGCGATGGACGTCCTCGACGGCATCGGCCAGGGCTTCTCCGTCGCCCTGGACCCGGTGAACCTGCTCTACGTCTTTCTCGGCGTGCTGATCGGCACGGTCATCGGCGTGCTGCCGGGCCTCGGCCCGACGGCGACGATCGCGCTGCTGCTGCCGATCACCTACGAGATCGAGCCGGTCACCGCGGTCATCCTGCTGGCGGGCATCTACTACGGGTCGATGTACGGCGGCACGATCACCTCGGTGCTCCTGCAGCTGCCCGGTGAGGCCGCCTCGGTGGTCACCACCTTCGACGGCTACCAGATGGCCAAGCAGGGCCGGGCCGGGCCGGCCCTCGGCATCGCCGCGATCGGCTCGTGGATCGGCGGCACCGTCTCCGTCATCGGGCTGGTCCTGCTCGCGCCGCCGCTGGCCCAGCTCGCCGTCTCCTTCGGCTCGCAGGAGTACGTGGCGCTCACGGCGCTCGGCATCCTGCTGGTCACCTACCTGGGCACGCGGCACCCGGTGAAGAGCCTGTCCATGGCCGCGCTCGGCCTGCTGCTGGCCACGATCGGCCAGGACCTCGTCACCGGGACCACCCGCTTCACCTTCGGCGAGATCTCGCTCTTCGACGGGCTGGACTTCGTCGCGGTCGCGATGGGGCTCTTCGGCGTCGGCGAGATCCTCTACAACGTCGAGAAGACGGAGAAGGCCCAGTCCGTCATCGGCAAGGTCAAGAACATCTGGCCCAGCCGCAAGGACTTCCGCGACTCCTCCGGCGCGATCGCCCGCGGCTCGGTGCTGGGCTTCTTCATCGGGGTGCTGCCCGGCGGTGGCGGCGTCATCTCCTCGCTGGCCTCCTACGCGATGGAGAAGCGGCGGGCCAAGGACCCGACCCGGTTCGGCAAGGGCGCCATCGAGGGTGTCGCCGGCCCGGAGACGGCGAACAACGCCTCCTCCACCTCGGCGTTCATCCCGCTGCTCACCCTCGGCATCCCGCCCAACGTGGTGCTTGCGCTGATCTTCGGCGCGCTGCTCGTCCAGGGCATCACGCCGGGATCGCAGCTCATCACGAACAACCCCGACATCTTCTGGGGCGTCATCGCCTCGATGGCGATCGGCAACCTGATGCTGCTGATCCTCAACCTGCCGCTCGTCGGCTTCTTCGTGCAGCTGCTGCGGGTGCGCGCCGGCATCCTCGCCGCCTTCGCTCTCATGGTCACGATGGCCGGCGTCTTCTCGGTCAACAACGACCCCTTCGACATGTGGGTCGTGCTGGTCTTCGGCGTCATCGGCTGGCTGATGAAGAAGACCGGGTTCGAGCCGGGCCCGCTGGTGCTGGCGTTCGTCCTCGGGTCGATCCTCGAGACGAACTTCCGCCGGTCCATGCTGCTCTCCGGCGGCGAGTGGTCGACCTTCTTCACCCGGCCGATGTCGGGCACCCTCTTCGCCCTGATGGCCCTGCTGATCATCTTCAGCACCGTCGCCGGCATCCGGCGCCGTCGGCGCAGCCGCCCGGCCACGCCGGGGGAGGAGGACCTCGCGGCGACCGGGACCACCGCCGAGACCGAGGGCAGCCCGGGCGCGGAGACCACCGACGACGCGGAGGGCGCCACGACGGGGGCGCCGCGGGACGGTGCCGGGGGCGCGGGCTCCACCGGGTCGACCGGCTCCACCGGGTCGACGGCCCAGGGCAGGGGGCCGGGGCCCGACCGTTCCTGACCGATCGGCGGGTACCGCCGTCAGCACCCGGTTGCTCCGCGCCGGCACCACCCCCGGAGGGGACAGTGATCGACAAGAGGGTCGGCTCGCTCGCGGCCGCGGTCGAGGGCATCGCCGACGGCGCGACCGTCCTCGTCGGCGGCTTCGGTGCCGCCGGTGTGCCGGTGGAGCTGGTGCACGCGCTCCTCGAACAGGGCGCGCGTGACCTGACCATCGTCACCAACAACGCAGGCAGCGGGGAGACCGACGTCGCCGCGCTCATCCGGGAACGCCGGGTGCGCAAGATCATCTGCTCGTACCCGCGGTCGGCCGGCTCGATCTGGTTCGAGGAGTTCTTCCGGGCGGGGGACATCGAGCTGGAGCTCGTCCCGCAGGGCACGCTCAGCGAGCGGATGCGCGCGGCGGGCGCGGGGCTGGGCGGCTTCTTCACTCCAGCCGGCGCGGACTCGCTGCTGGCCCGCGGCAAGGAGGTGCGGATGATCGCCGGACGGCGGCAGGTCTTCGAGGAGCCGTTGCGGGGCGACGTCGCGCTGGTCAAGGCGCTGCGCGCCGACCGCTGGGGCAACCTCGTCTACAACAAGGCGGCCCGGAACTTCGGCCCGACGATGGCCACCGCGGCCGAGCTCACCGTCGTGCAGGTGCGGGAGTTCGTCGAGCTCGGGAAGCTGGACCCCGAGGCCGTCGTGACCCCGGGCATCTTCGTCGACCGGGTCGTGGAGGTGGGGGTGTGAGCATCTCCCCGCTGTCGCAGACCGAGATGGCCGCCCGGGTGGCCCGCGACATCCCCGACGGCTCCTACGTGAACCTGGGGATCGGCATGCCCACGCTCGTCGGCGACGTCGTCTCCGCCGGCAAGGAGATCGTCTTCCACAGCGAGAACGGCATCCTCGGCATGGGCCCCGCGCCGGCGCCCGGCGAGGAGGACTGGGAGCTGATCAACGCCGGCAAGGCGCCGGTCACGCTCGTCCCCGGCGGCTCCTACTTCCACCACACCGACTCGTTCATGATGATGCGCGGCGGCCACATCGACGTCACCGTGCTGGGCGCCTTCCAGGTCTCCGCACAGGGCGACCTCGCCAACTGGGCCACCGACGACGCACACCTCCCGCCCGCGGTCGGCGGGGCCATGGACCTCGCCGTCGGCGCCAAGCGGGTGCTCGTGCTGATGATGCACACCACGCCCGACGGCCGGCCCAAGCTACTGCCGGAGTGCACGTACCCGCTGACCGCCGCGCGCGTCGTGCACCGGATCTACACCGAGCTCGCGGTCATCGACGTGGGGCCGGCCGGCCTCGTGGTGCGCGAGATGGTCGCCGGGCTCTCCCGCGAGGAGCTGCAGCGGCGCACCGCCGCCCCGCTGCACTTCGCCGAGGAGGTCGGGGAACTGCGGGTCTCCTGAGCCCGGGCGGCCCCTGATCGGCTGACGCGGGTAAACACTTCAAGCCCGTAGTGTTTCGCCCGTACGAGAACGGGCAGGACGCGATCATGCTCGCGCAGTGCACCGTCGTCGTGCCGACGATCGGGCGACCCTCGCTCGACGTCCTGCTCGACGCGCTGGCCGCCGCCCCCGGCCCGCGCCCGGCCGAGCTGGTCGTCGTCGACGACCGCCCCACCGGGGAGCCGCTGCACCCCGACCGCCCCGGCCTGCCGCCGGTCCGGGTCGTCCGCACCGGCGGCGGAGGCCCGGCCCGGGCCCGCAACCTCGGCTGGCGCACCGCCCGCACCGAGTGGATCGCCTTCCTCGACGACGACGTCGTGCCCGACCCCGACTGGTACCAGCGGCTCGAGGCCGATCTCGCCGACCTGCCGGCCGACGTCGCGGGCAGCCAGGGCCGGGTGCGGGTGCCCCTGCCGGAGCACCGGCGGCCCACCGACTGGGAGCGCGGCACCGCGGGGCTCGCCACCGCCAGCTGGATCACCGCCGACCTCGCCTACCGCCGCAGCGCCCTGGCCGCGGTGGGGGGCTTCGACGAGCGCTTCCCCCGTGCCTTCCGCGAGGACTCCGACCTCGCACTGCGGGTCATGGACACCGGTGCCCGGCTCGTCCGCGGGCAGCGCTGGATCACCCACCCGGTCCGGCCCACCGACCGCTGGGTCAGCGTGCGCGTGCAGGCCGGGAACGCCGACGACGTCCTCATGCGGCGCCTGCACGGACCCGGCTGGCGGGAGCGGGCCGACGCCGCGCTCGGTCGCCGGCCGCAGCACACGGCCGTCACCGCGGCGGCGCTGGCCGCGCTCGGCCTGGCCGCCGCCCGCCGGCCCCGGGCCGCCCTCGCCGCGGCCGCCGCCTGGGCGGCGGGCACCGCCGAGTTCGCCTGGCGGCGCATCGCCCCCGGCCCGCGGGACCGCGCCGAGGTCACCACCATGCTCGCCACCAGCGCGCTCATCCCGCCGCTGGCCACCTGGCACTGGATGCGCGGCGTCGTGCAGCACGTGGGTGTGCCGGCGTGGCGCGGGCTGCCCGACCTGGTGCTCTTCGACCGCGACGGCACCCTGGTGCACGACTTTCCCTACAACGGCGACCCGGAGTGGGTGCGGCCGGTGGACGGCGCGGCGGAGGCCCTCGACCGGTTGCGCGCCCGCGGCGTGCGGGTCGGCGTCGTGAGCAACCAGTCCGGCGTGGCCCGCGGGCTGATCACGCCCGACCAGGTGGACGCCTGCATGAAGCGGCTCGACGAGCTGCTCGGCCCCTTCGAGACGGTGCAGGTCTGCCCGCACGGGCCGGACGACGGCTGCGGCTGCCGGAAGCCGGCACCCGGCATGGTGCAGGCCGCCTGCGCCGAGCTGGGTGTGGAGCCGGCCCGGTGCGTGGTCATCGGCGACATCGGCGCCGACGTCGAGGCGGCGGCCGCGGCGGGCGCCCGCGGCATCCTGGTGCCGACCCCGGTCACCCGCGCCGAGGAGGTGGCGGCGGCGCGGCAGCGGGCGGCGACCCTGCCCGAGGCGGTCGACGACGTCCTGGCCGGGCGCTGGTGAGCACCCCCCGCACCGTCCTGGTCGCCCGGCTCGACAACGCCGGTGACGTGCTCCTGCAGGGTCCGCTCGTCCGCGCCGTCGCGCACGGTGCCGACCGCGTCGTCTTCCTCGCCGGCCCGGCCGGTGCGGCAGCGGCGGAGCTGCTCCCGGGCGTCGACGAGGTGTGGACCTGGGCCTGCCCGTGGATCCTCGGTGATCCCCCACCGGTCGACGCCGACGACCTCGCCCGGCTCACCGACCGCGTCCGGGCGCTCGCCCCGGACGAGGCGGTGATCTCCACGTCGTTCCACCAGTCGCCGCTGCCGCTGGCGCTGGTGCTCCGCGCGGCCGGCGTCCCCCGCATCTCGGCGATCAGCGTGGACTACCCCGGCACGCTGCTCGACGTCCGCCACCGGGTCGACGACGACCTCCCCGAGCCCGAGCGGGCGCTGTCCCTCGCCCAGGCCGCGGGCTTCGAGCTGCCGGCCGGCGACGACGGCCGGCTCTCCGTGCGCCGGCCCCTGCCCCCGGTCGCGCACGCCCCCGGCTATGTCGTGCTCCACCCCGGGGCCTCGGTGCCGGCCCGCGCCTGGCCCGCGCCGCGCTGCGCCGAGGCGGTCGAGGCGCTCGCCGACGCCGGCCACCGGGTGCTGGTCACCGGCGGGCCGGGGGAGCGGGGGCTCACCGCATCCGTCGCCGGCACCCGCGGGGTCGACCTGGGCGGGGAGACCTCCCTGGCCGAGATGGCGGCGCTGCTCGACGGCGCCGCGGCGGTCGTCGTCGGCAACACCGGGCCGGCGCACCTCGCTGCCGCCGTCGGCACCCCGGTGGTCTCGCTGTTCGCCCCGGTCGTGCCCGCCGTCCGCTGGGCGCCCTACGGCGTGCCCAGCGTGCTGCTGGGCGACCAGGCGGCGCCCTGCCGCGACACCCGGGCCCGGGAGTGCCCGGTGCCCGGCCACCCCTGTCTGACCTCCGTGACCGCGTCCGACGTGGTCGCTGCCGTGGAGAAGCTGGTGAGTGCATGAAGGTCCTGGTCTGGCACGTGCACGGCTCGTGGACGACCGCGTTCGTCCAGGGCCGGCACGAGTACCTGATCCCGGTGACCCCGGGCCGCGACGGCGACGGCCTGGGCCGCGCCCGCACGTGGGACTGGCCGGCGGCGGCGCGGGAGGTCACCCCGGCGCAGCTGCGGGAGGAGCAGCCCGACGTCGTCGTGCTGCAGCGCAGGCGGGACCTCGAGCTGGTGCGCGAGTGGCTGGGGCGCGAGCCCGGCCGCGACCTGCCCGCGGTGTTCCTCGAGCACAACGCGCCCGGGCTGGAGCCCGGTGACGGACCGGTTCCGCACACCCGGCACCCGATGGCCGACCGGGACGACATCCCGATCGCCCACGTCACCTTCTTCAACGAGCTCTTCTACGACAACGGCCGGGCGCCGACGACGGTGATCGAGCACGGCATCGTCGATCCGGGGGAGCGCTGGACCGGCGAGCTGGCCCGCGCCGCCGTCGTCACCAACGAGCCGGTGCGCCGCGGCCGCACCGTCGGCGCCGACCTGCTCCCCGGCCTCGCCGCGGTGGCGCCGGTCGACGTCTTCGGCATGGGCCTGGCCGGCCTGCACGAGACGTACGGCCTGGCCCCCGAGCGGGTGGAGCTGTTCGACGACCCGCCGCAGGCGGCGATGCACGCGGAGCTGGTCCGCCGCCGGGTGTACGTGCACCCGGTGCGCTGGACATCGCTCGGGCTCTCCCTGCTGGAGGCGATGCACCTGGGCATGCCGGTGGTCGCGCTGGCCACCACCGAGGTGGTCGAGGCCGTGCCCGCCGCGGCCGGGGTCATCTCCACCCGCCCCGAGCGGCTGTGGGCCGCCGTCCGGGAGTTCCTGCACGACGAGGACGCCGCCCGGCTGGCCGGCAAGGCCGCTCGCGCGGCGGCGCTCGAGCGCTACGGACTGGACCGCTTCCTGCGTGACTGGGACGCGCTCCTGGAGGAGGTGACCCGATGAGGATCGACCTGGTCAGCGAGCACGCCAGCCCGCTCGCCGCGATCGGCGGTGTCGACGCCGGCGGGCAGAACGTGCACGTCGCGGCGCTCGCCGCCGGGCTCGCGCAGCGCGGGCACGAGGTCACGGTGCACACCCGCCGCGACGACCCGGCCCTGCCCGAGCGGGTGACGACGGCGGACGGGTACGACGTCGTCCACGTCACCGCCGGCCCGGCCGAGGCGCTGCCCAAGGACGAGCTGCTCCCGCACATGCCGGCCTTCGCCCGGGTGCTGCGGCACGGCTGGGCGGCGCAGGCCCCCGACGTCGTGCACGCGCACTTCTGGATGAGCGGCCTGGCGTCGGTCGAGGCGTCGGCCAGCCTGCTCGCCCCGGTCCCGGTGCTGCAGACCTTCCACGCGCTCGGCTCGGTCAAGCGCCGTCACCAGGGCGACGCCGACACCTCCCCGGCCGAGCGGATCGATCTCGAGCGCGGGCTGTGTCGCGACGTCGCCCACGTGGTGGCCACCTGCTCCGACGAGGTGTTCGAGCTGCGGCGGCTCGGGCTGCCCAGCGACCGGGTCTCGATCGTGCCGTGCGGGGTGGACACCTCGGTGTTCACCCCCCGCGGCCCGGTGGCCCCGAAGGGCGAGCGGAAGCGGCTGCTGGTCCTCGGCCGGCTCGTCGAGCGCAAGGGCCAGGACGACGCCGTCCGGGCGCTGCGCGCGGTGCCCGACGCGGAGCTGGTCGTGGTCGGGGGCCCCGCGCCCGACGCCGTCGACGCCGATCCGGAGGTGCGCCGGCTGCGCGGCATCGCCGCCGAGGTGGGGGTGGCCGACCGGCTGGTCTTCGCCGGATCCGTGGCCCGCGCCGACGTCCCCGCCTGGGTGCGCTCGGCCGACGTCGTGCTCGCCGTCCCCTGGTACGAACCCTTCGGCATCACCCCGCTGGAGGCCATGGCCTGCGGGCGGCCCGTCGTCGCCACCGCCGTCGGCGGGCTGCAGGACACCGTCGCCGACGGCGTCACCGGCGACCTCGTGCCCCCGCGCGACCCCGAGCGGCTCGGCGAGGTGCTCGCCGCGCTGCTCGCCGACGACGACCGCCGCGCCGCCTACGGGGCCGCCGGGGTGAAGCGGGCCCGCGCCCGCTACCGCTGGGCCCGCGTCGTCGCCGACACCGAAACCGTCTACCGCCAGGTCCTCGCCCGGCGCCGTCCCGTGGAGGTCGCCCGATGAGCGCCAGCCCGCACTCGTTCCTCGAGAACGTCCTGGCGCAGGACTCGGCGCAAGTCCCGGCGCCGGACTCCTGCACCCACCTCACCGGCGCCGACCACGTCGCCTCGCTGCGGGAGGCGCTCCGCTCGCTGGACGCGCAGCTGCCGGTCCTCGACCGCTGGGGCCGGCTGCTCGCCGACGTGCTGTGCGGGGAGTCCCGCGGCCGGCTGCTCGCCGCGGGCAACGGCGGGAGCGCCGCGCAGGCCCAGCACCTCACCGCGGAGCTGGTGGGCCGCTACCGCGCCGACCGCCCGCCGTTCTCGGCGATCTGCCTCACCGCGGAGACGTCGTCGCTGACCGCCATCGCCAACGACTACCCGGCCGACGAGCTGTTCGCCCGCCAGGTGGAGGCCCACGGCCGCGCGGGCGACGTGCTGGTCCTGCTGTCGACGTCGGGCCGCTCGCCCAACGCGGTGGCCGCCGCACGCCGGGCCCGCGCGTGCGGCATCACCACGCTGGCGATCACCGGCCCGGCGCCCAACCCGCTGGCCGCGGCCGCCGACGAGGCGGTCTGCATCGACTCCCCGTGGACCGCCACCGTCCAGGAGTGCCACCTGGTCGCCCTGCACCTGGTCTGCGCGGCCTTCGACGCCGCCGTGCTCGCCGAGGCGCCGCGGGTTCCCGACGGGCCCTCGTTCGAGGCGGCGAAGTGAGCGCCCGGCCGCTGGTCGTCGTCGGGGACGCGCTGCTCGACGTCGACCTGGTCGGCACCGCGTCGCGGCTGACCCCCGATGCCCCCGTGCCGGTGGTGGAGGAGATCGAGCGGCACGAGCGCCCCGGTGGCGCCGCGCTGGCGGCGGTCATCGCCGCGGCGTCGGGTGGGCGCGAGGTGGTGCTCGTGGCGCCGATGGACGCCGACGAGGACGCCGACCGGCTGCGCGCCCTGCTCGCCGGCCGGGTGCGCCTGATCGAGATCCCGGCCACCGGCGGCACCGCCGTCAAGCAGCGGGTGCGGGTGGGTGACCACTCCGTCGCCCGGCTGGACAGCGGCGCGCCGGTCGCGGTGCTCGGCGAGCTGCCGGCCGCGGCCGCCGCGGTGATCCGCGACGCCGCCGCCGTCCTCGTCGCCGACTACGGCCGGGGGACGACGGCCGACCCCGCCGTGCGCGCCGCGCTCGCCGAGGCCCGCGGCCCGGTGGTCTGGGACCCGCATCCCCGCGGCGCGGACCCGGTGCCCAACGCCCGGCTGGTCACGCCGAACGGCGCGGAGGCGGCCCGCGTCGCCGCCGACGCCGCCACCGGGACCGGGCTGGCCGCCGTGGGGGCCCGGGCCGAGGCGCTCATCCGGCAGTGGGGGGTCGGCGCGGTCGCCGTCACCCTGGGCGCCCGCGGCGCGCTGCTCTCCTACGGCTCCGGCGCCCCCATGGTGGTGCCCGCGGTCGCGGTCACCGGCGGGGACCCGTGCGGCGCCGGCGACTCCTTCGCCGCAGCGGCGGCGCTGGCCCTCGCCGACGGCGCCGTCACCGGCGAGGCCGTGGCCGCCGCGGTCGCCTTCGCCTCGGCGTTCGTCGCCCGCGGCGGGGCGACCGCCTGGGACGCCGACGAGCGGGTCGAGGCCGAGGTGGCCGCCGAGCCCGGCGCCGAGGCCGTCATCGCCCGGGTGCGGGCGGCCGGCGGCACCGTCGTCGCGACCGGCGGCTGCTTCGACCTGCTGCACCCCGGGCACGTCGCCACGCTGCGCGCCGCCCGCGGGCTGGGCGACTGCCTGGTGGTGTGCATCAACTCCGACGACTCGGTCCGCCGGCTCAAGGGGCCCACGCGGCCCCTGGTCACCGCCGCCGACCGCGCCCGCGTGCTCGAGGCGCTCGAGTTCGTCGACGCGGTGGTCGTCTTCGACGAGGACACCCCCACCCAGGTGCTCGACCGGTTGCGCCCCGACGTGTGGACCAAGGGCGGCGACTACGCCGGTGCGGACCTGCCCGAGGCCGAGGTGCTGCGCACCTGGGGCGGCCAGGCCGTCGTCCTGCCCTACCTCGACGGCCACTCGACCACGGCTCTGGTCGAGCGCTCCCGCGTGTGAGGCCCGCCGTGCTGACAGGCATAGGAAGCTTTACCTGTGGATCCGCCCCCGATTCCGCAGGCATGGCTTCCTATGCCCGGGTCTGGTGAGCGCCGCGCCGCCGGTCGCGGTCGTCCTGCGGCCGCTGGGGCTCGGTGACCTGCTGACCGGGGTGCCGGCGATCCGGGCGGTGCGGGCGGCCGTACCCGGGCACCGGCTGGTGCTCGCGACGACGTCGGCGCTGCGACCGCTGGCCGAGCTGATCGACGCCGTCGACGAGGTGCTGCCGGCGCGCGAGCTCGAACCGCTGGACTGGAGCGGGCCGCCGCCGGAGCTCGCCGTCGACCTGCACGGCAAGGGCCCGGCGTCGCACGTGGTCGTCGCCGACCTGCAGCCCCGGCGACTGCTCACCTTCGACAGCCCCGGTTACCCCGGGCCCACCTGGTACCCCGACGAGCACGAGGTCCGGCGCTGGTGCCGGCTGGTCGCCGAGGGGTTGGGCGTCGACGCCGACCCGGACGCGCTGGACATCGCGGTGCCCGCCGTGCCCCCGCCGGTCCGCGGCGCCGCGGTCGTGCACCCGGGGGCGGCGTTCCCGGGCCGGCGCTGGCCGCCCGAGCGCTTCGCCGCCGTCGCCCGCCACCTCGCCGACGCCGGCCACGACGTGCGGATCACCGGCGGCCCGGCGGAGGTCGAGCTCGCCCGGTCGGTGGCCGCGGCGGCGGGGCTGCCGGACGCCGCGGTGCTGGCCGGCCGGACCACGTCGCTGGAGCTGGCCGCCGTGGTGGCGGCGGCCGACCTGGTCGTGTGCGGCGACACCGGCGTCGCGCACCTGGCCACCGCCTACCGGCGGCCGTCGGTGGTGCTCTTCGGCCCCGTCTCCCCGGCGCTGTGGGGACCGCCGCCGCGGCCGCAGCACGTCGTGCTCTGGCACGGCGACGGCACCGGCGACCCCTGGGGCACCGACCTCGACCCCGCGCTGGCGACGATCACCGTGGACGAAGTGGTCGATGCGCTGGACCGGTTGATGCCCGGTCAGGCCGAGTGGGCCCCGGAGGGGTCCGCGCAGGCCTGACGCAGCGGCTCAGCGTGCCGGGGGACGGCACGTGGTTGGCGGTGTCGTCCGGAGGACGACGATGTCACGAGCGCTGGCGGAGGGCGTCGAAGAGCACGGTCTGCAGGTCGTTCTCGTCGACCGCGGAGTACGCCGCGCCCCCCGTGGCCTCGGCGATCCGCTCGAGGGAGCTCAGGTCGGCGTCCGGCCCCAGGGCCACACCGATGACCTTGATCGGCCGCTGCGGATCCGCCTCGGCTTCGAGCGTGCTGAGCAGGTCCTCCAGGCTGATGCCCTCGGCGTCGTCCTCGTTCGTGCCGTCGGTGACCATGAGCACGCTGTTCACCGCGGTGGGGTCGTAGTTCTCCCGCGCCGACCGCACCGCCGCCAGGGTGGTGTCGTACAGCCCCGTCCCGCCCGGCGTGAGCCGCTCGGGGATGGTGTCCAGCTGCTCGTCGAGCACCTCGCGCTGGGTCCGGCCGTCGACGACGTCGTCCAGCTCGCGGGTGGGGACGAGCTCCGTCCAGTCCTGGTCGCCCTGCATCTCGTAGGCGAAGGCCCACAGCCCGAGGGCGTAGTCGTCGGGCACCAGGGAGAGCGTGCTCTTAGCGGCGTCGCGGGCGAGGGTCGCGCGGGTGCCGTCGCCGACCGGCGCCCGCATCGACGTCGACACGTCGAAGACCGTCAGCACCCGCGACGGGGCCGCGAGGCTGGACAGCCGGGTGAGCAGCGCCTGCACCTGCTGGGGGTCCAGCGGCAGCACCGGCGGGCTCGCCTCGGCGATGCCGCTGTCGGGACCGGCCCCGGGAGGCGCCGCGCCCTCGGGGCCGCGGAAGCCGGCGTCCCGGACGGTGGCCTGCGCGTCCTCGGACAGCAGCCGGTCGACCACGACGTCGACGGCCTGCTGCTCGGGCCCCGTCGGGGAGCCCACCCGGAGCACCGGGTAGTCGAGGACCGGCGAGCCCTCGGCGGGGTAGACGGCGGCCAGGGCGGAGTCCTCGGCTTCCTGGTGGTCGGCGTACACGACCTGCTCGCTCACCGGGACCAGCGGCGCGTCGGCGCCGCCCTCGCTCCCGGCGGTCAGCGCCTCGGCGGGGGAGAGGGCGGTGCTGCGCGCGGAGGCGAGCACCGCCTGCACCACGGCGTTGTCGGCGTCCGCGTCCGCGCCCAGGGCGGTGCGCACCGCGGCCAGCGCGGCCAGCCCCTCGGCGCTCGCGGCGAGGTCGGGCACGGCCAGCGGCCGGCCGGTGCCCAGGGCCTCGGCCCAGCCCGGGCCCGAGTCGGCCCAGCCGAGCTCGTCGACGACCGCCTCGCTGGTGGCCAGGACGACCGGGGAGACCGCCATGGAGCCGGCCGGGTCGAGGTCGCGGGAGGAGACCCGCGCCGCCCACAGCGACGAATCGGGCACCCACACCTCCGGCAGCGCCTCCTCGTCGAGGACGCTCAGGTCACCGGCGGTCTGCAGCGGTTCCCGGGCCGTCACCTCGGCGGTGATGCAGAGGGAGCCATCGGGGGACTCCACCTCGCCGAGCAGGTCCCCGGCCACCTCGGACAGCTCCGGGGCCACGGTCACGCCCACGGTCACCTGCTCGTCGCAGCCGCGGCCCACGAGCCACCACACGAGTCCACCGGCGACCAGCACGAGTGCGACGCCGGCGGCGACGAGGACGGGAAGTAACGGACGGCGCGTGGCTGCGGGATCTGCGTGGCGGCCCATGCTCGCTCTCTGAGGTCGACTCGAGGTGGATGCGGCTCCACCTGAGCTCGCCTCTCCAGATTAGATGTGTCCCACGTCGCTCTGGGGTGACTCTCGTCGCACGTCCGATGACGGTGTGTCAGACCGCCTCGGCGGCGACGGCGTTCCGCTGGGCGGCGAACCAGTCGACGGTGCGCCGCAGCCCCTGCTCGGAGGTCACCTGCGGCCGCCAGCCCAGCAGCTGCTCGGCGCGGCTGGTGTCGGGGCGGCGGACCTTGGGGTCGTCGACGGGCAGGGGGATGTGGTCGATCGGGGAGTCCGAGCCGGTGAGCTGCACGATCCAGCGGGCCAGCGCCAGCATCGACAGCTCGTCGGGGTTGCCGATGTTCACCGGGCCCGGGTGCTCGGAGAACGCCAGCGCGAGGATGCCGGCGACGGTGTCGTCGACGTAGCAGATGGAGCGGGTCTGGGAGCCGTCGCCGGCCACGGTGAGCGGGCGGCCGTCCAGGGCCTGGTTGACGAAGGCGGGGATCGCCCGGCCGTCGTCGGCGCGCATCCGGGGCCCGTAGGTGTTGAAGATCCGCACGATGCCGGTGTCGGTGCCCTTCGACGTCCGGTAGGCGGTGGTCAGCGCCTCGCTGAACCGCTTGGCCTCGTCGTAGACCCCGCGGGGGCCGACCGGGTTGACGTTGCCCCAGTACTCCTCGGTCTGCGGGTGCTGCAGCGGGTCGCCGTAGACCTCGGAGGTGGAGGCCAGCACGTAGCGGGCGCCCTTGTCGTGGGCCAGGCCCAGGGTGTGCAGGGTGCCCAGGCTGCCGACCTTGAGGGTCTCGATCGGCATCTTCAGGTAGTCGATCGGGCTGGCCGGCGAGGCGAAGTGCAGTACCAGGTCCACCGGGCCGGGGACGTGCACGTAGTCGGTGACGTCGCAGCGGACCAGCCGGAACCCGGGGTGCTCCATCAGGTGTGCGACGTTCGCCGGGGAGCCGGTCAGGAAGTTGTCCAGGCAGACGACCTCCACCCCGCGCTCCAGGAGGTGCTCGCACAGGTGCGAGCCGAGGAACCCGGCACCGCCGGTGACCACCGCCCGTCGGATGGTGCGAGCCTCGCGTAGCCGTCCGTCCACCATGCCGCTGTCCTCCTGCGCTCTCGTCGGTGCGCGCGCCCGCGGGCACACCTGGCCGCGGACGTACCCGGAGATCAACTGCGCACACACTTCGAGTGCGAAGTGTTTTCGGCGGCGACGGCGCCGCCCGCGGCTCCGCGGCGGGGCCGGGACGCGGACGGGCCGCCGCCCTCCCGGAGGAGGACGGCGGCCCGCCGTGGGGCGAGGAGGTCCTAGTTCACGGCCTCTTCGTCCGGGATGGCGTTCGTCGGCGGGGTGGCCATCTCGCCGTCGTACTCCTCGATCGGCGCGTCACCGATGTCGGTCACCCGCACCGGCTGCACCTCCTCGGAGCCGTTGCCGACGATGCGCTCGATGGTCATGCCGCTGGTGCCCATGTGGCTGTCCTCGGAGTAGCGGAACGGCGCGAACACCGGGCCCTCCCAGTCACCGCCGGCCTGCTCGACCGCCTCGACCAGGCCCTCGCGGGTCGGGTTCTGGCCGGCCGCCTGCAGCGCCTGCGTCATCGTGTAGGCCTGCGCCATGCCGTAGATGCGGTAGTTGGTGAGCTCACCCTCGCCACCGCACTCGTCCCAGATCCGCTGGAACTCCTGCACCCAGGGGTTGTCGGTCATGTCCACGGTCGGCAGGTAGCCGGTGGTGAGCGCGCCGTCGAGCAGGGCGGCGTCGGACACCTGGCCCTCGCTGAAGCGGTTCAGCAGGCCGCCGACCAGCGTCGGGTCCGAACCCACGTTGGAGTAGAACCACTGCGGGTCGTAGCCGAGCTGCAGGGCGGTCAGCTGCGAGAGCGCGGTGTAGCTGGGCACGTTGAAGCCGACGACGAAGTCGGCCCCGGCCGCCTGCAGCGCCGCGATCTGCGGGCCGACGTTGGTGTTGCCCGGCGTGTACCGCTCGGCCGCGACGATCTGGTCGTCGATGTACTGGCGGATGCCGGCCTCGCCGTCCTCGCCGAAGTCGTCGTCCTGGAGGAAGAGGCCGACCTGCGCGTCGGGGAAGTTCTCGGCGATGTACTCGCCGATGATCTTGCCCTCGCTCATGTAGTCGGTCTGCCACCCGAACGACATCGGGTAGGTCTCCGGGTCGTCACCCCACATCAGCGAGCCCGAGGAGACGAACAGGTCGGGGACGCCCTCGTCGTTGAGGAAGTCCACGACCGCGCTGTGGGTGGGCGTGCCCAGACCGCTCATCATCGCGAAGATCTCGTCCTCCAGGACGAGCTCGTTCACGACCTGGCTGGTCTGGGTCGGGTTGTAGGCGTCGTCGCGGAAGATCCAGTCGATCTCCCGGCCGTAGACGCCGCCCTCCTCGTTGAGGCAGTTGAAGTAGGCGTCGACACCGGTCGGGATCTCGCTGTAGCCGGGGGCGGCCACACCGGTCAGCGGGTAGTGCGAGCCGATCTTGATCGAGGTCTCGGTGACGCCGGTGTCGGAGGCCTCGTTCTCGCCTCCACCACCACCACCGCCGCCGGTGCCGCCACCGCTGTCATCGCTGCCGCCGCAGGCGGCGAGGGTGGAGACGACGGTCGCCGCGGCGATCGCCGTCATGAGACGTCGGGAGGATCTGGACAACAGTTCTCCTCTGGTGCGGCCCGGGCGTCGGTGCCCGGGAGTCTGGGTGGTGCGGAAGGGTCTGGTGGAGCGGTCAGAAGGGGTCGTGCTCACCCCCTGCTGGCGCCGTCGGCGTTGGCCTGGGCCATCGCCCGCTTGGCCTTGCGGGTCATCCAGCGGAGGCGGATGGTGCCCACGAACCCGGCCGGGACGAAGATCATCACGACGATGAGCACGACGCCGTAGACGAACGGCGCCAGCTGGGCCGCCTCGGTCTGGCTCAGGCCGAGGTCCCCGCCGAGGTTGGTGACGAACGGCGGCAGGAAGACCAGCAGGGCGGACCCGAGCAGGGCGCCGAGCAGGCTGCCCAGACCGCCGATCACGATCGCGGTGAGCAGCGCCAGCGACAGCACGATCGTGAAGCCGCTCGGCGCGGCGAGGCGGACCACGATGGCCAGCACGCCGCCGGCGAGCCCGGCCGCCGCGGCGCTGACGACGAACGCCAGCACCCGCCAGGCGCCGAGGTTGATGCCGGCCAGCTCCGCGGCCACCTCCTGGTCGCGCACCGCCCGCCAGGTGCGCCCGATGCGGCTGCGCATCAGGTTGGCGAGGAAGAAGTACGTGATCAGCAGGCAGATCGCGCCGACGTAGGCCAGCCACTTGGTGCTCGAGGCCGAGTTGCCCGACACCGTGCTGATGAAGCTGTCGAACCAGTCCGGCGCCTGCGGGGCGCGGACCCGCATGCCCTGCTCGCCACCGAAGATGTCGTGGAAGTAGATCGCCAGCCCGGGGAGCCCGACCGCCAGCGCCAGCGTCGCGCCGGCCAGGTACGGGCCGTGCAGCCGGGCCGCGGCCACCCCGACGAGCGCGCCGATCGCCGTGGCCACCACGACGGCGACCAGCAGGATCAGCGGCAGCGGGAGCGGCTCGTCGGCGTCGAGGAACAGCGCCGTGGTGTAGGCGCCGGCGGCCATGAGCGCGCCGTGCCCGAGCGAGATCTGGCCGTTGATGCCGGTGAGCACGGTCAGCCCGCCCGCGGCGATCGCGTAGTAGGTGAGCGTGGCCAGCTGCGAGTTGCGGTAGGGGCTGGTCATCTCCAGCAGCAGGACCGCGAGCACCGCCGCGCCGAGCAGCACGAGCAGGTGGCGCAGCAGCGTGGACTGCGGCAGGAACGAGCGGCCGGTCTTCGCCGGGGCCGAGGGCGTGTCCCCGCCGGCGGTGGCCTCGACGGGCGCCTCCTCGGTGGCCTTGCCCGCCTTGCCGGGCGTGCCGCTCGTGGACGTGGAGCTCTGCAGGTCGCTCATCGTCATGCCCTCCGAGCCGTGCTGCTGCTGAACAGGCCACCAGGTCGCACGAGGAGGACGACGATGAGGATGACCAGGGCGGAGATGTTGACCAGCGCGCTGCCGCGGGGGGCGTAGCCGCTCACGTAGCTGAGCGCCAGGCCGAGGATCAGCCCGCCGACGATCGCGCCGACCGGGGAGTCGAGGCCGCCGATGATCGCGGCGACGAAGCCGAAGACGATCAGGGCGTCCATGTAGGCCGGCCAGACGAACGTGCCGCCGGCGATGAGCAGCCCGGAGAGCGAGCCGACGACCGCGGCCAGGCCCCACCCGAGGGTGAGCATGCCGCCCACCTTGACGCCGAGGAGCCGGGCGACCTCCTGGCTGAACGCCGAGGCGCGCATGGCCAGGCCGATGCGGGTGAAGCGGAAGAGGGCCACCAGCAGGCCCATGACCACCAGGACCGAGCTGATGACGTAGATGCTGGTGGGGGTCAGCGGGATGGTCGAGTCACCGATCTCCAGGCCGCGCACGCCGAACGGCGTGGGGAACGACTGGAACGACGAGCCGAAGATGATCGCGATCGCCGCCTGGATCGCGACGAAGAGGCCGAGGGTCACGATCACCGCGTTCAGCTCCGGGCCACCCTCGACGGGACGGATGATCACCCGCTCGACGATCGCGCCGAGCACGAAGCCGGAGGCGAGGGCGACGATCAGGGCGACCCAGTAGGACTGGCCGGCCTGGATCAGGGCCAGGGCGATGAAGGTCGTGGCGGCGGCCATCGAGCCCTGGGCGAAGTTGACGATGCGGGTCGAGCGCCAGATGAGCACCAGGGCGAGGGCGAAGGCCGCGTAGATCATGCCCTGGGTCAACCCGGTGAGGGTCACGTTCACGAACTGCTGCACGAAGTGTGCCTTCCTTGACCGGAGGGGGCGGGCGGGTCAGAAGCCGAGGTAGGCGTGCCGGAGGTCCTCGTCGGCCATCAGCGTGCGGGCGTCGTCGGTGACGACGACCTTGCCGAGGTTGAGGACGACGCCGACGTCGGCGACCGACAGGGCGCTGCGAGCGTTCTGCTCGACGAGCAGCACCGAGAGCCCTTCGGAGTCGACCAGCTGGCGGAGCAGCCCGAAGATCTGGGCGACGATCCGCGGGGCCAGGCCCAGGGAGGGCTCGTCGAGCAGCAGGACGCGGGGCTTGGCCAGCAGCGCGCGGCCGATGACCAGCATCTGCCGCTCACCGCCGGAGAGCGTGTGGGCGGCGTTGTTCTTGCGCTCGGCGATGCGGGGGAACAGGTCGTAGACCCGGTCGAACTCCTCCTTGCCGACCTTGCCGCGGAACAGCGCACCGACGCGCAGGTTCTCGTCGACGGTGAGCTCGGAGATGACGCCGCGGCCCTCGGGGACGTGCGCCATCCCCTTGGCGACCATCGACTCGACCGGGGCCTTGGTGATGTCCTCGCCGTCGAGGACGACCCGGCCGGAGACGGGACGGACCAGACCGCTGATGGTGCGCAGCAGGGTCGTCTTGCCGGCGCCGTTGGCGCCGAGGACGGCGGTGATCCGCCCGGTCTCGGCGGCGAGGGAGACGCCGTCGAGGGCCCGGACCGGCCCGTACGCCGAGGTGAGCCCCTCGACCTCGAGCAGGCGCGTGGCGGTGCCGGTGCCGCCGGTGGCCGACAGTGCGGTGCTGCCGTGGGTCTCAGGCATGGGGGCGTCCTCCGTCGGCGTGGTGTAGCTCGGCGGCGTCGTGCTCGGCGTCGACGGCGTCCCCGAGGTAGGCCTCGGTGACGGCGGGGTCGGCCTGCACCTCGGCCGGGGTGCCGGCGGCGATCTGCTTGCCGGAGTCGAGCACGGTGATCCGGTCGCAGACGCGCATGACGAGGTCCATGTGGTGCTCGACGAGGAGCACGCTCATCCGGCCGACGACCGAGCGGATGAGGTCGCCCAGCTCGTGCATCTCGTCCTCGGAGAGGCCGCTGGCGGGCTCGTCGAGCAGCAGCAGGTCGGGCTCGGCGACCAGCGCCCGGGCCAGGGCGACCCGCTTCTGCACCGGGTAGGGGAGCGAGCCGGGGTAGCGGCCGGCGTACTCGACGGCGTTGAGCTCGGCCAGCGCCCGCAGGGCCCGCTCGCGCAGCTGCCGCTCGTCCTTGTCCGACATCGGCAGGGCCAGCAGGGCCGAGAAGAACCCGGCACCGGCGTGGCGGTGGGCCCCGACCATCACGTTCTCCAGCACCGTCATGCCGGGGAACAGGCCCACGCCCTGCAGGGTGCGGGCGATGCCCAGGGAGGTCAGCTTGCTCGGCTTGAGCCGGCGCATCTCCTCACCGCGCCAGACGATCCGGCCCGACGTCGGGCGGACCAGGCCGCAGGCGACGTTGAACAACGTCGTCTTGCCGGCGCCGTTGGGGCCGATGAGGCCGTGCACCTGGCCCGGCTCCACGGTCACGGAGACGTCGGTCAGGGCGAGCACGCCGCCGAAGGCGACGTTGATCCCGGTCATCTCGAGCCGGGCGGTGGGCGTCGTGTCCTGTGTTCGCTGGCTGCCAAGCGGCTGCGCCAAGGGGCCCACTGCTCCTTCGCATCGGTGAGGCACCACCCGGCTGTGGGTGGTGGCGGTCAGGTCGCGAGTACGTCCCGCTGAGACTGCCCGGCCGTGTCACCCGTCACAATGGGCGCACCGCACAGCGATCACAAGAGCGTGTTGTGCTGTGTGTCGACCTGTTGCCAGGTCGATACCGGGGCGCCATCGGCGGCCCGTGCGGCCTCGTCGAGGGCGGCCGATCCCGGCCTCGATTGGGTCACGACTCGGTTGCGCACCACACCTCGGCGCGTGTCGCCCTTCACAATGGGCGCAGCGCACATCCGCGGGCCTGTCGTGTTGTGCTGTCAGCGGTGCGTCCGGAGGAGGTGAGCGCGTGCAGCCCTTTCGCCCCGAGGTGGCGACGAGGCTCGCCGAGCTGACGCCGCGGCTGATGGAGCAGCTGGACGCGATGACCGACCGGATGGTCGACGTGCTGGTCCGCACCGAGCCCGCCTACCGCGAGCTGGTGGCGGAGTCCGAGCAGGACCTGCGCTCCTCGACGCGGTCGAACCTGGAGGGCGGGCTGCGGTCGCTGATGGCCGCGGCGTCGGGCACCGGCACCCCGCACCTGGCGTCGGCCCGGGCCGTGGGGCGCCGGCGGGCCGCCCAGGGGATCCCCCTGGAGGCGGTGCTCCGGGCCTACCGCCTCGGCGGGCAGGTGACGTGGGAGGCGCTGCTGGCGGTCTCCCGTGACGGGAGCGGGCAGCACGACACCCTCCTGCTCGAGGTCGCCGGGTCGGTGTGGCGCACCAACGACGCCGAGTGCGGCGCGCTGGCCGAGGGCTACCGCGAGGAGCAGCGGCGCCTGGAGGGTGTGGACGAGTCGGCCCGCCAGCAGGCGCTCGACGGGCTGCTGGACGGCCGCGGCAGCGACCCGGCATTCGTGCGTGGCGCCGCCGAGATGCTGACCGTGCCGCTGGACGGGCGGCTCATGGCGGTCGTGGCGCTGCCGGGGCCCGACGGCGAGCCGGCGCTGCGCTCTCCCGGCGACACGCTGCTCAAGCGTGGGGTGCGCTCGGTCTGGGGCCTGCGCGGCGACGCGCAGGTGGGGCTCGTCGCGCTGGGCACCACCCGCCCCGGTGACCTGCTCGCCCTGCTGCGGGGGACCGCGCACGGCCCCGTCGGGGTGTCCGACGTGGTGGAGGGGGCGGCGGCGGTCGGGGCGGCCTACCGCCTGGCCGAGACGGCGGTGCGGACCCTGCCGGCCGGGTCGAGCCGTGTGGTCAGCATCGACGACCGGCTGCCCGAGGCGCTGCTGAGCAACTCGCCCGAGATCAGGTCGCGGCTCGTGGGCCAGTCCCTCGGCGGGCTGCTGGAGCTGCCCGAGGACGAGCGCGCCGTGCTGCTGGACACGCTGGCGGCCTTCCTCGCCACCGACGGGTCACCCACGCGGGCTGCGGACGCCCTCTACTGCCACCGGAACACGGTCATGCACCGGCTGCGGCGCATCGAGTCGGTGACCGGCCGCAAGGTGACCGACCCCCGGTCCCGGCTGCTCTGGCAGCTGGCGCTGCTGGGCACCGAGCACGGGGAACCGGCCCGCCGCTCCGCTTAGGGACGGGAGCCGCCTGCTCGACCGGTCACCCCGTGGCCTCGTCCAGAGGCTCACCGCGAGCCTGCGAGCGGTGAGGAGGACGAGGTCCTCTTACTGGAGGTAGCTCTCGACCTGCGGCTCCGGGCGGGGCTGGGCCTCGTCGGGGTCCTCGTCGTACTGCCGCTTGGCGCGGCGCTGCCGCAGCAGGTCCCAGCACTGGTCGAGGTCGGCCTCGAGCTTGCTCATGCGGGCCCGGGTGTCGTCGGTGTGCTCGCTGCTCTCGCGCAGCGCGTGCTCCTCGTCCACCAGGGCGTGGATGCGCTTCAAGATGTCCTGCTCGTCCATGCCCGGATCCGTGCCCGGGGACGCGGTCGCGAAACCGTGGCACCCGTGTCCCCGTGCGCGGTCAGCCCTCGCCGGGCACCCAGCCCTCCACGAAGGCGGCCAGCCGGCGGTGCACCGCCCCGCCCGCGCGGCCGAGGGCGAGCAGCGCGGCCCGGTCCAGCGGCACGCGCACCGTGCGCCGGCCGCTCGTCCGGGTGGCGACGGCGTGCCCCGCGGCCACCAGCTCGGGCCAGGGGCGGGACAGCTGCTCCCGGACGCGCTCCAGCGCCGCTGCCGTGGGCCCGGCGTTGCCCTCGACCATCGCCGTCACGAAGCCCGGGTCGCTGCCGATCACCCGGGTGCCGTCGCGGAAGCTGCCGGCGGCGAGGGCCAGGGCGAGGGGACCGGCGCCAGCCGCCGCGGTGGCGAGGGCCGCGGCGAGCAGGTGCGGGACGTGGCTGATCGCGGCCACGGCGTCGTCGTGCTCGGCGGCAGTGACCGGCACGACCTCCGCGCCGACCGCGAGCGCCACCTCGGCCACCCGCAGCCACCGCGGCAGCTCGGTGCCCGGCTCCAGGCAGAGCGCCCAGCGGGCCCCGGCGAACAGCTCCGGGTCGGTGGCCCCGTGCCCCGACCGCTCCGTGCCGCACATCGGGTGCCCGCCCACGAAGCGCCGGCCCAGGGCGGGTCCCAGCGCGTCGAGCACCGGTACCTTCACCGAGCCGAGGTCGGTCACCGTGGCGTCGGGGTCGACCGCCAGCCCGTCCAGCGCGCTCGCCATCGCCGGCAGCGGCACGGCGAGGACGACCACGCCGGAGAGCTCCCGCGTGATGCGGACGCCACGCGCGGCGGCGGCGTCCCGCGCGGCGGGGTCGACGTCCCAGCCGGACACGGGTCGGCCGGCGGCGACGAGCGCGGCGGCCAGCGAGCCGCCCAGCTGGCCCAGGCCGACGACGCCGACCGGGGGAGCGGGCATGGTCGGGACCGGGAACGACGGTGCCCCGCCGACGGGGGTGGCCCCGGGGCGGGCGGTATCGGCCATGATCAGAGGCTATGACGCCGACCCACCCGCTCCGTCGTCCCTGCACGCCATGACGCCCCGGTCGTTCCTGCTCACCCCCGAGCTGGCGGACTACGTGCGCGCCTCCTCCGACCCGGTGGACGAGGTGATGGCCGGCCTGATCCGGGAGACCGCGGAGATGGCCGAGCGCGGCGAGGCCCCGGCCACCATGCAGATCGCCCCCGAGCAGGGCGTGCTCATGCGGCTGCTCACCGCTGCGCTCGGCGTCCGGACGGCGATCGAGATCGGCACCTTCACCGGGTTCTCCGCGCTCTGCATCGCCCAGGGGCTGCCGGCGGACGGCTCCCTGCTGTGCCTGGACCGCAGCGAGGAGTGGACGGCGGTGGCGCGGCGGCACTGGGCGCGGGCCGGGGTCGCGGACCGGATCGAGCTGCGCCTCGGCGATGCCCTGGCGACGCTGCGCGCGCTGCCGGCCGCGGAGACCTTCGAGCTGGCGTTCGTCGATGCCGACAAGACCGGCTACGCCGCCTACGTCGAGGAGCTGCACCCGAGGATGACGCGCAACGGGGTGGTGCTCCTGGACAACACGCTGCGCGATGGGCGGGTGCTGGACCCGCAGGACGAGTCCGACCACGCGCTCGCCGAGCTCAACGCCGCGCTGGCCGCCGACCCCCGGTGGGAGACGGCGCTGCTGCCGCTCGCCGACGGCCTGACCGTGCTGCGGAAGCGATGAGCGAGGGCGCCGTGGCGGGACCGCCGAGCTACGCGGTCCGGGTGTCCCGCGTCGCCTCCCGGTGGGAGGTGGAGTTGCTCGCGGCCGACGCCGGTGACGAGTTGCCGGTGCTGGAGCGCGCGCTCGGCGAGCCGGGCACCGGGGGGTGGCCGCCGCCGTTCGTGCTGGTCGTCGACTCCCGGCTGTACTTCGTCGCGCTGCGGCACGGCCCCGGCGGCATGGTGCGGGCGCTGATCTCCGACGCCACGATGCTGGAGTGGGTGCTCGCCGCCGAGGTGGTGGAGCGCTACGGCATCGGCGTCGACACCGACGGCGCCTTCGACGACGACGAGACCGGCTGGCCCGGCGGCGACCTGGACCTGTTCGCCGACGACGGGCTGCCCGCCGAGGAGCTGCGACCGATCGTGACCGCCGACGACCTGTGGGCCGATGAGATGGTGGAGCGGATCGCCACCCGGTTGGGGTTCGCCGACGAGCTGGCCGCGGCGGTGCGGTCGTGACGGTGTCCGCGGTCGTCTTCGACCTGGGTGGGGTGCTCACCGAGAGCCCGATGGTCGCCTTCGCCGCCTACGAGCGGGAGGCGGGCCTGCCCGAGGGGCTGATCCGGCAGCTCAACTCGACCGACCCCGACACCAACGCCTGGGCGCGGTTCGAGCGCAACGAGCTGGACGTCGCCGGGTTCTGCGCCGCCTTCGAGGCCGAGGCCGCGGCGCTCGGCCACCGGATCGAGGCGGCGCGGGTGCTCGCGGCGCTGCAGGGGGAGCTCCGCCCGGCGATGGTCACCGCGGTGCGCCGGCTGCGCGCGGCGGGGCTGCCGCTGGCGCTGCTGTCGAACAACGTCGCGCCGATGGAGCGCACCGGTCGGCTGGGCGACCTGCTCGGGCTGTTCGACGCGATCGTGGAGTCCTCGGTCGAGGGCGTGCGCAAGCCCGAGCCGGAGATCTACCGGCGGGCGCTCGACCGGCTGTCGGAGGCGGTGGGGCGCCGCATCGAGGCCACCGACTGCGCCTACCTCGACGACCTGGGCATCAACCTCAAGCCGGCCCGGGCCCTGGGCTTCTCGACCATCAAGGTGGTCGACCCCGACGCCGCGCTGGCCGAGCTGTCGCGGCTCGTGGGCTTCCCGCTGGAGGAGGCGTGACGGCGATCCGGCCACGGCCACAGGTGTTCCCGCGAAGCTTGTGCCCTGCCCACCCCTGTGGGCAGGGCACGAGCTTCGCGGATCCTCCCGCGGAGCGTCCGTGACCGGGCCGGAACCCTTCGACGCCGCGATGGGCCGGGCGCTGGAGCTGGCGGCCGCTGCCGAGAGCTGGGGGGACACGCCGATCGGCGCCGTCGTCCTCGGGCCGGACGGGGCGGTGCTCGCCGAGGCGGCGAACGAGCGGGAGAAGCTCGGCGACCCCACCGCGCACGCGGAGGTGCTGGCCCTGCGCGCCGCGGCGCGGGTGCACGGCGACGGCTGGCGGCTGTCGGGTTGCACCCTGGTGGTCACGCTGGAGCCGTGCACGATGTGCGCCGGGGCCAGCGTGCTGTCGCGGGTGGACCGGGTCGTCTACGGCGCGGAGGACCCGAAGGCGGGCGCCGCGGGGTCGCTCTGGGACGTCGTCCGGGACCGGCGGCTCAACCACCGGCCCGAGGTCACCGGCGGCGTGCGGGCGCAGGAGTGCGGCGCGCTGCTACGTGCCTTCTTCCGCCGTCAGCGGGGCCTGTAGTCTCTTCGGCGGTGGCGTGTCCGAGCGGCCGAAGGAGCACGCCTCGAAAGCGTGTGAGGTGCAAGCCTCCGTGGGTTCAAATCCCACCGCCACCGCCAGCTGACGACGGCGGCGCCCCGCTGGGCGCCGCCGTCGTGCTGTGTGAGCCACCTCCCACCGCTCCCAGGGAACTGGCAGCCGGGCCACAGGGCTCCTGATCGTTCCGCCTCCACTCTGTCGAAGCCGCCATTGCGGCATGCAACCTTTCGACACCGCGGAGCGACGAATGTTCTTCACCTACCTGCGGCGCGAGCTGCGCCAGCGCCGCCGGCAGTCCCTGCTCGTCGCGCTCGGGCTCGGCCTGGCGATCGCGCTGGTCATCACCGTCACCTCGGTGACCGCAGGTGTGGGCGACGCGCAGGACGAGGTCCTGGAGTCCGTCTACGGCGTCGGCACCGACATCACCGTGAGCACGCCGCCCCAGCGCCCCGACGCAGCCGCCGGAGGCGGCGGGACGGCGGGTGGTCCGCCCACCTTCCAGTTCGACCAGGAGGGCACGGAGGCCGCCGGCGGTCGCCGCTCGTTCGACCAGGACCAACTGCGGACCTCCGGCGCCACGATGGACGCCGCCGCGGTCGAGAGCGTGGCCGGCATCGACGGGGTGAGCGCCGTCGCGGGGACGCTGAGCATGACCAGCACCAGCTTCACGGGGGAGATCCCCGACTTCGGCAGCGGGCAGATGCCCGCCCCCGGCAGTGCGGACGACGGCTCGGCGACCGGCCCGGGCAGCGGTGGTTCCTTCAGCGTCACGAGCATCGACATCGAGGGCGTCGACCTCACCGCCGAGGCCGTCGGCCCGCTGAGCTCCACGACGCTGGACGAGGGCCGCGCGCTCACCGAGTCCGACGCCGGTGCCCAGGTCGCCCTCGTGGACGCCACATACGCGGCGGAGAACGACGTCGCCGTCGACGGGACGGTCACCCTCGGGGGGACCGACTTCACCGTGGTGGGCATCGTCTCCTCCGCCTCGGCGTCGGCCACCACGGCGGCCGACGTCTTCGTGCCCCTGGACACTCTGCAGACGCTCGCCGAGCAGAGCGGTCAGCTGTCGACCCTGTACGTGCAGGCCGCGTCCGCCGACGTGATCGACGAGGTGCAGACCGCGATCGAGACCACCCTCCCCGACGCCATCGTCAGCACCGCCGACGACCTGGCCGGCGAGGTGTCCGGCTCGCTGTCCAGCGCCTCGGAGCTTGCTCGCACGCTCGGCACCTGGCTGGCCGCCCTGGTCCTGCTCGCGGCCTTCGTGCTCGCGGTCCTCTTCACGCTCTCCGGCGTGAGCCGACGGGTCCGTGAGTTCGGCACGCTCAAGGCGCTGGGCTGGCGCAGCCGCCGCGTCGTCGGCCAGGTGATGGGGGAGTCGCTCGCCCAGGGACTGCTCGGCGGCGCCGTCGGTCTGGCGCTCGGCCTCGGCGCGGTCCTGGTGATCAACCTGGTCGCGCCGGAGCTCTCGGCCACGGTGGCCTCCTCCGGTGCCGGTGCCGGTGCCGGTGCCGGTGCCGGCGCGGGTGGCCGCCCGGGCGGCTTCGGCGGTCCTGGGCGCGAGGCGGCGGACGCCGCGTCGGCGGTCGCGGTGACTCTCTCCGCCCCGGTCACGGTGACCACCGTGCTCCTGGCCGTGGCGATCGCCGTCCTCGGTGGGCTGCTGGCGGGCGCGGTCGGTGGCTGGCGTGCCTCGCGCATGCGCCCGGCGGAGGCGTTGCGCAGTGTCGCCTGAGCCCGCTGCCCCGACCCTGCTCCTTCCCACTCCGCCGGACCCGGAGGTCCCGATGTACGTCCTGAGCCAGACCGCGAAGCGCTACACCACGAAGAACGGCACCGTCGACGCCCTGCGCGACGTCGATCTCGCGATCGGCGCCGGTGAGATGGTCGCCGTCCAGGGGCCGACGGGCGGGGGCAAGTCCACCCTCCTGCAGCTGCTGGGGGCGCTGGACCGGCCGACGTCCGGGTCGATCACCCTCGACGGGCAGGAGCTCTCGGCCCTGGACGAGGGCGGGCTCACCGCGCTGCGCGCACGCACCATCGGGTTCGTCTTCCAGGGCTTCAACCTGGTGCCGACGCTCACCGCGCAGCAGAACGTCGAGACCGGTCTCGTTCCGCTCGGCGTGCCCGCCCAGGAGCGGGCCGAGCGGGCGGCCAGGGCGCTGGCCGACGTCGGGCTGGACGACCGCGCCGGCCACCTGCCCTCGGAGCTCTCCGGCGGCCAGCAGCAGCGGGTCGCGCTCGCCCGGGCGTTGGCGAAGGAGCCGCGGGTGCTGCTCGCGGACGAGCCCACGGGCAACCTCGACGAGCAGACCCGGGACGAGATCATGGAGCTGATCGAGCACCACTGGCGGGAGCGCGGGCTGACCGTGGTGATCGTCACGCACGACTCGACGGTCGCCAAGCGGGCCCAGCGCCGGATCTGGATCAAGAAGGGCGCGGTGAGCGAGCGGACCTGACCCCCGCCGGGCCGGGGCGGGCCGGGCCGACCCCGAGGGGGGTCAGAGCGGGACGTCGGAGTCGAGCACCAGCCGGCCGTCGTCGCCGACGGCGAAGGTGAGCCGGTGGCGCTCCCGGACGCGTTCGCCGTCCGGGTAGCGGAACTCGAAGTCGGCGATCGCGGTGGTCCCGCCCTCCTGCACCTCGACGTCCCTCACCCGCACGTCGCGGAAGTCGTCCCAGAAGTCCTGGTAGCCCTGGTAGCTGATGCTGTTCCGCAGCGTGGGGCCGGTCCGCTCCCAGGCGGCCGCCGGATCGGTGATGACCAACCGGTGGTACTCCCGCACGAAGTCGCGGACGTTCCGCTCGGACAGCGGATCGTCCCGGGGCCGGTCCTCGTCGTCGTCCTCGTCCTCGTCGTCCTCGTCGTCCTCGTCGGGGGGTGGGGAGGGCTGCGTCGGCTGCGTCGGCTCGGTCGTGGCCGTCGGCGACGGCTGCTCGCTGGTGGTCGCCGGTGCCGGTGAGGACGTCGCCGCGCCGCTCGCCGAGCCGGCCGGGTCCTCGTCGCCCGCCGTGGCGAGCCACACCCCGAGGCCACCGAACAGCACCGCGGCGAGGAGGCCGGCGGCCAGCCACGCCCCCCGCCGGCGGCGCCGGGGCGGTGCAGCCGTGGCGCCCGGTCGGTCGGTGGACGGGGGTGGGGCGGGTGTGCGTGCGGCCGCGGGGACGGGTGTGGGTGTGCGCGCAGCGGCGTCCGCGGCCGCCGCGCCGAACGCCGCCGTGCCGAACGCCCCCGCCGGGAAGACCGCCGTCCCGGCCGGGCCGGAGGACGGGCGCAGATCGGTCGGTGCGCGCAGCACCGTGGTCGGGTCGCCGTCGCGCCCGCCGGCAAGCGCGGCCAGCTCGTCGCGCACCTCGGTCATGGTCGGGCGGTCGGCCGGATCGGCGGCGAGCATCCGCTGCAGCGGCGCGGTCAGCGCACCGGCGCGGCGCGGGGGGCGGACCTGGCCACCGGCGACCCGGTGCAGCATGGCGAGCGCGTTCTCCTCCATGCCGAACGGCGGCACGCCCTCCAGGCAGGTGTAGAGCGTGGCGCCGAGGGAGAAGACGTCGCTGGCCTCGGTCATCTCCTTGCCCTGGGCCACCTCGGGCGCCAGGAAGGCGGGCGTCCCGGTGATCTGCCCCGTTCGGGTGAGCATGACGTCGTCGCGGGCGTGCGAGATGCCGAAATCGGTGATCTTGACCAGCCCGGCGACGCGGTCCCCCCGGCCGATGAGCACGTTGGCGGGCTTCACGTCCCGGTGCACGATGCCGGCCGCGTGGGTGGCGGCCAGGGCGTCGGCGACCTGGGCGCCGATCTGCGCCACCTGGTCCTCGCGCAGCACCCCCTCCTCGATGAGGACCGCGGCCAGGCTGCGCGAGGGCAGGTACTCCATCACCAGCCACGGCACGCCGTCCTCGAGGACGACGTCGTAGACGGAGATGGCGTGCGGATGGGTCAACCGTGCGGCGATCCGCCCCTCGCGCAGAGCCCGCTGGCGCTGGTCGTCGATCTGCCGCTCGCCGGCGCCCAGGGGGAAGACCACCTGCTTGACCGCGACCTGCCGGCCCAGCAGTTCATCGCGGGCCAGCCACACGGTGCCCATCGCGCCGCCGCCGATCTGCGCCTCCAGGCGGTAGCGCCCGGCGACGAGGCGGCCGGGCGCGGTGCCGGGTGGGGTCATCGGTGGCGGGGCGCGCCCGGTCAGACCGTGGAGGGCACGCCGTACCGGCGTGCGTACTCCTCCTGCGCGCCCACGGGCAGGACGTCGTACAGCTCGCCCAGCTCCGTGTGCACGTCGGCGTCGAGGTCGTCGAAGATGCGCTGCCAGGTGGGCGGCTCGTCGTAGCTGCGGGTGAGCAGCAGCTCCCACGCCTGTGCCTGGCGGTCGCGCTTGCTCCGCTCGGCGGCGAAGTCCGACAGGTAGCGGTCCTTCGCCGCCGTCTTCTCCGCCGCGGTGGCGCCGGCCGGCAGCGCCGCGGCGTCGCCGCCCTTGAGCACACCGACGATCGTCTCGACGACGTCCGGCCGGATCTCGTCGTGCTCGCCCATGTCCCGCGCCCTCCTCCTGTGCAGCCCGCAGGTGCGGGCCCTTCCCCGCCGACCACCCGGTCAACCGCTCTCCGGTGAGGATGCCGCACGCCGCCCCCGGGGGCCTCCCCGCGGTGTCCCGGCGAGCCGCCCGACGGCGCCCGGTACCATCGACGCCGTACCTGGAGGATTCGCCTAGTGGCCTATGGCGCTCGCTTGGAAAGCGGGTTGGGGGCAACCCCTCGGGAGTTCGAATCTCCCATCCTCCGCGGCAGGAACAGGCCCCGGTGTCCGCACCGGGGCCTGTCGCGTTCGGGGCGCGCGGCGGTGGCCGGCGACCGGTCCTCTACAGTGGTGGACGACCCCTCGCGTGGCGTCATCCTGTGAACCTCCCCAGGGCCGGAAGGCAGCAAGGATAAGCAGGCTCTGGCGGGTGCGCGGGGGGTCCTTCGCTGTGCCGCCGGCGGCCCCCGGACCGCACCGCGGCCAGGTGCCCGCCCCCTGGTGCGCGCAGCCGCTGCCCATGTCCCGGTCGGGAGCCCTCCGCGTCCCGCGACCGGTCCACGGCCGTGGCCACCGGCGTGCGCCGCCGTGTCGGGGCCGGCACGTAACCTCGCCCCGTGGCTCTGGCGCTCTACCGCAAGTACCGCCCGGCGACCTTCGCCGAGGTGGTCGGGCAGGAGCACGTCACCGCGCCCCTGGTGAACGCGGTCGACGGCGGCCGGATCAACCACGCGTACCTGTTCAGCGGCCCGCGCGGGTGCGGCAAGACGTCGTCGGCGCGGATCCTGGCCCGCTCGCTCAACTGCGAGCAGGGGCCGACGTCCACGCCGTGCGGCGTGTGCGCCTCGTGCGTGGCGCTGGCGCCCGACGGGCCGGGCTCGCTGGACGTCATCGAGATCGACGCGGCCAGCCACGGTGGCGTCGACGACGCCCGCGACCTGCGCGAGCGGGCGTTCTTCGCGCCGGTGAGCAGCCGCTACAAGGTGTACATCGTCGACGAGGCGCACATGGTGACCACGCAGGGCTTCAACGCCCTGCTCAAGGTGGTCGAGGAGCCGCCGGAGTTCCTGGTCTTCGTCTTCGCGACGACGGAGCCGGAGAAGGTGCTGCCGACCATCCGGTCGCGCACCCACCACTACCCGTTCCGGCTGGTGCCGCCGACGACGCTGCGCACCCTGCTGGAGAAGACCTGCCAGGCCGAGGGCGTCACCGTCGAACCCACCGTCTTCCCGCTGGTGGTGCGGGCCGGCGGCGGCTCGGTCCGTGACTCGCTGTCGATCCTCGACCAGCTGCTGGCCGGGGCCGGGCCCGAGGGCGTCACCTACAAGGGCGCGGTCGGGCTGCTCGGCGTCACCGACGACGCGCTGCTCGACGAGACCATCGACGCGCTCGCCGCGCACGACGCCCCGGGGGTCTTCCGGGCCGTCGACCGGGTGGTCGAGGCCGGGCACGACCCCCGCCGCTTCGCCACCGACCTGCTCGACCGGCTGCGCGACCTGATCGTGCTCGACGCCGTGCCCGAGGCCGGGGGCAACGGGCTGCTCGACTGCCCGCCCGACCGGCTGGACCTGATGAACCAGCAGGCCCAGGCGCTGGGCTCGGCGACGCTGTCGCGGATGGCCGACACCGTCCACGAGGGCCTCACCGAGATGCGGGGGACGACGGCGCCGCGGCTGCTGCTGGAACTGGTCTGCGCGCGGATGCTGCTCCCGGCCACCGACGGATCGGCCGCCGCGACGCTGCAGCGCCTGGAGCGGCTCGAGCGCCGGATGTCCATCGCCGGCGAGCACGCCGGGCGGCCGAGGGAGGAGACCGGCTCCCGCGAGGGCGCGCCGGTCGAGGCGGCACCGGCCCCCGAGCCGGACCGCGCCGCCCCGTCCGGCCCGCGACGGGAGTTCGTCCGCAGGTCGCAGGCGCCGGCCGAGCCGGCCGCCCCGGCGCGGCCGGAGGTCCGGGCGGCGCCGCCCGCTGCCGAGCAGCGGCCCGCGCCGGCCGCTCCCGCGCCGGCCGCGCAGCCGGCCGCTCCGGCACCGGCTGCGCAGCCGACCGCTCCGGCAGCGGCCGCCCGGCCGACCCCTGCCGCACCGGCCGCGGACGGCTGGCCCGAGACCGCGCGACCGGGCGGGGGCGCCCGTCCGGCGCCGGCCGACGACTGGCCGGAGACCGCCCAGCCGGGTAGCCGTCCCCGCACCGCGCCGTCCGCGGCTCCGCCGTCCACGCCCCCGCCGTCCGCACCTCCGGCCGGCGGGGACCCCGCCCGTCGCCCGCGGGTGACGGCGGAGGAACCGGACATCCCGCTGCCGCCGGAGCCCACCGACGACGAGGACTGGCCGCACCCGGCCCAGCCCGGCGCCGTCCGGGCCGCGGCCGCCCGGGTGGAGCAGCCGCGTCCGCCGGCGTCCCCGCCGCGGGCCGCCGCCGAGTCCGCGCCCGCCCCCCGGGGCGGGGAGCCGACGCCGGTCGTGTCGGCCAACCCCGAGGAGCCGGCCGGCGACGGGGAGCTGACCACCACCGACGTCCGCCGGGTGTGGCCGGAGCTGCGCGCCGTGGTGAAGAAGCACAAGCGCACCACCGAGGCGCTGCTGCAGAGCGCCCAGGTGCACCAGCTCGCCAACGGCGTCCTCACGCTCTCGACCGCCTCGCCGGCCCTGGCCCGGCGGCTCGGCGACGACCTGAACAAGGACGTGGTGCGCGACGCGCTCAACGAGCTGCTCGGCGTCCGCTGGCGGGTGGACGTCGTCGTGGAGGGCGCCGGCCCCGCCGCCGGCGGGCCCCCCGTGGCGCCGGCGGCGGCCCGCGAGGCGGCACGGGCGGCGGAGGTGGCCGAGGCGCGGGAGCTCATGGCCGAGCGGGCGGCGGAGAGCTCCGCCGGCGGCGACCGCGAGCCCGAGCCCGTCGTCGACCAGGAGCAGGCGGCCCTGCAGCTGCTCCGCGCCCAGCTGGGCGCCCGACCGGTCGACAGCTGAGGAAGGACCCCCTGCCCCGCCGCTCGCAGGCTCGCGACGGGTTCCGGCAGGGGGTCGACCAGCTCCTCGACGCAGGCGGCACGGGCGGCGCGCCGTCCCCTGTCGCAGGCGCGGCCTACTCTCATGGCATGTTCCCCGGAGGCCAGCAGCCCGACCTGTCGCAGCTCATGAAGCAGGCGCAGCAGATGCAGCAGCAGCTCGCCGCCGCCCAGCAGGAGCTGGCGGCCACCGAGGTCACCGGCACCGCCGGCGGCGGCCTGGTCTCGGCGACGATGACCGGCGACGGCGACCTCACCGCGGTCACCATCGCGCCGGACGCCGTCGACCCCGACGACCTGGAGACCCTGCAGGACCTCGTCGTCGCGGCCGTCCGCGACGCCAAGCGCGCCGCCGACGAGCTGACCGCCAGCCGCATGGGGCCGCTGGCCGGCGGCCTGGGCGGCGGCATGGGGCTGCCCGGCCTCTGATCGGGCGCGCCCGCCCGATCCACTTCGCAGCAGAGGAGCACCGTGTACGAGGGTGCCGTCCAGGACCTGATCGACGAGCTCGGTCGCCTGCCCGGCGTCGGGCCCAAGAGCGCCCAGCGCATCGCCTTCCACCTGCTGTCGTCCGAGTCGGCTGACGTCAGCCGCCTGGTGGCCGCCCTGACCCGGGTGCAGGAGTCCGTCCGCTTCTGCGTGACCTGCTACAACGTCGCCGAGGCGGAGCAGTGCCGCATCTGCCGCGACCCGCGCCGGTCCGACGACGTCCTGTGCGTGGTCGAGGAGCCCAAGGACGTCGTCGCGATCGAGCGCACCCGCGAGTTCCGCGGCCGGTACCACGTGCTCGGCGGGGCGATCAGCCCGATCGACGGCGTCGGCCCGGACGACCTGCGGGTCAAGGAGCTCATGACGCGGCTGATGGACGGCGCGGTCACGGAGCTGATCATCGCCACCGACCCGAACCTCGAGGGCGAGGCGACCGCGGCCTACCTGGCGCGGCTGGTCGGCCCGATGGGGCTCGCCGTGTCGCGGCTGGCCAGCGGCCTGCCGGTGGGCGGTGACCTCGAGTACGCCGACGAGGTGACCCTCGGCCGGGCCTTCGAGGGACGCCGCCGCATCGACGCCTGAGGCCGGCGCCTGGGCCGGGCGACGGGCGGGCAGCCGGCGGGGGACCGGCGGGTGAACGGCGGGAAAAGTCACGAGATGGTGTCGATGGGCGTCCGAGCCGCGCCGCCACGGACCCCGGCGTCCTAGGGTCGGGCTCCGCCTGGTGGACGTCCTGCACGTCCTCGGCTGCCCCGTCCGGAGCTCGTCCGGCCCGAGAGGGCCGAGAAGGCAGGTCTTCCGCGATGTCCCGTCGCTCCACCCGTGCGCTCGCCGCGTCAGCGGCAGCCCTCACGGCAGTCACGTTGTCGGCCTGCGCGTCCAGCGACCGGGAGGGCGGTGGAGGCGAGGGCAGCGGCGAGGAGCAGTCCGGCGGCACGCTCGTCTTCGGGGCCGCCGGCGACCCGGCGATGTTCGACCCCGCCTTCGCCAGCGACGGCGAGACCTTCCGCATCGCCCGCCAGATCCACGAGGGGCTGCTCACCAACGAGCCCGGCACGACCGAGCTCGTGCCGGCGCTCGCCGAGGACTGGGAGGTCAGCGAGGACGGCCTCGAGTACACCTTCAACCTGCGCGAGGACGTCCAGTTCCACGACGGGACGGACTTCAACGCCGAGGCGGTGTGCTTCAACTTCGACCGCTGGCACAACTTCGAGGGCCTGGCCCAGAGCCCGAGCGCCACGTACTACTACCAGGCGGTGTTCGGCGGCTTCGCCGACAGCGACAACCCCGGCATCTACGAGGGCTGCGAGGCGGTCGACGAGAACACCGCCGTCATCTCGTTCAACCAGGTGACCAGCAAGATCCCCGCCGCGCTCTCGCTGCCCGCCTTCTCCATCCAGAGCCCGACGGCCCTGCAGGAGTACGACGCCGACAACCTGTCCGGCAGCGAGGACGCGATCAGCTACACCGAGTACGCCCTCGAGCACCCGACCGGCACCGGCCCCTTCCGGTTCGAGAACTGGGACCGCGGCAACGGTGAGGTCACCATCGTCCGCAACGAGGACTACTGGGGCGAGCCGGCCCTGCTCGACCGGATCATCTTCCGCACCATCCCGGAGGGGAACACCCGCCGGCAGGAGCTGGAGTCCGGTGCGATCGACGGCTACGACTTCGTGGCCCCGGCGGACTACCAGCGCCTCGAGGACGCCGGCTTCCAGGTGCTGGTGCGCGATCCGTTCAACATCCTGTACCTCGGCATCAACCACGGGAACGTCGAGGGCACCCAGGCGAACCCGGCCCTGCAGGACATCCGGGTCCGCCAGGCGCTGGCCCACGCCATCGACCGCCAGACGATCGTGAACTCGCTGCTCCCCGAGGGCGCCGAGGTGGCCACGAACTTCATGCCGCCGACGGTCGACGGCTGGGCCGAGGACGTGCCGACCTACGAGTACGACCCCGAGCGGGCGCGCCAGCTGCTCGAGGAGGCCGGCGCCGTCGGCACGACGCTGCGGTTCTACTACCCGACCGACGTCAGCCGGCCGTACCTGCCGGACCCGGCGGCGATGTTCCAGGTCATCAGCGAGGACCTGCAGGAGGTCGGCTTCCAGGTGCAGCCCACCGCCCTCCAGTGGAACCCGGACTACCTGCAGGCGGTGCAGACCGGCCAGGCCGACGTCCACCTGCTCGGCTGGACCGGTGACTACAACGACGCCTACAACTTCATCGGCACCTTCTTCGCCGAGGACCAGAACAACCAGGCGTCCGCGGAGTTCGGCGCGTTCAGCGCTCCGGAGATCTTCGCCGCGCTGGCCGAGGCCGACTCCGAGCCCGACCCGGCGAACCGGACGGAGCTGTACCAGGAGGCCAACCGGCTGATCAAGGAGTTTCTGCCGGCGGTGCCGATCTCGCACTCGCCCCCGGCGCTCGTCGTCGCCGACGACGTCCAGGGCCTCGAGCCCAGCCCGCTGACGGCCGAGGACTTCTCGACGGTGTCGATCGACGACTGAGGAAGGACCCCCTCGCCCCCACCGCGCGCAGGCTCGCGGCGGGCCCCTGCACGGGGGCCGCCGCGAGCCTGTCGGGCGGATCCGCTCAGTGAGAGGGTGACGCGAGCTCGTGCTCCGATTCATCGTCCGGCGGCTCCTCCAGCTGATCCCGATCCTGCTGGGCCTGTCGGTGCTGCTCTTCGCCTGGCTGCGCGCCCTCCCCGGGGGGCCCGCCCAGGCCGCGCTGGGGGAGCGCGCCACCCCGGAGGCGATCGCCCGGTACAACGAGCTGTTCGGGCTCGACGAGCCGATCTACGTCCAGTACTTCCGCTTCCTGGGGCGAGCGGTCACCCTCGACTTCGGCAACTCCACGCAGTACGGCCGGCCGGTCACCGAGGTGTTCCTCGAGCGGTTCCCCGGCACGATCGAGCTCACCGTCTTCGCGATGATCTTCGCCATCGGCGTGGGCATCCCGCTGGGCTACCTCGCGGCCCGCCGGTACGGGAGCTTCTTCGACTCCGCCTCCGTCATCGGATCGCTGATCGGCGTGGCGATCCCGGTGTTCTTCCTCGCCTACCTGCTCCGGCTGCTGTTCGCCGTGGAGCTCGGCTGGCTGCCCGGGTCGGGGCGCCAGGACGTCCGGATGGACGCCACCCGGATCACCAACTTCTACGTCCTGGACGGGCTGATGACCCGGGAGTGGGACGCCGCCTGGGACGCCGTGCTGCACCTGATCCTGCCGGCCATCGCCCTGGGCACCATCCCGCTGGCGATCATCGTGCGGATCACCCGGGCCTCCGTCCTCGACGTCGTCAACGAGGACTACGTGCGGACGGCGAACGCCAAGGGCCTGGCGACGGCGACCGTGCGCCGCCGGCACGTCGTCCGCAACGCCCTGCTGCCGGTGTCGACGACGATCGGGCTGCAGACCGGCCTGCTCCTGTCGGGCGCGGTGCTGACCGAGACGGTCTTCGCCTTCGGCGGGGTGGGCCTCACCCTCCGGGACGCGATCACCTACCGGGACTTCGCCGTCCTCCAGGGCTTCATCCTCATGCTGGCGGTGGTGTACGTGCTGGTGAACCTGCTGGTCGACATCTCGTACGGCCTGCTCGACCCGCGGGTGCGCGTCCGATGACGCCTGCGGAATCGGACGAGGAGCGCAGCCGATGACGGCTCTCGGTGAGGTCAAGCGCGAGCGCATCGACGCCCTCGCCGCCCGGGCTGGCCGGCTCCCGGAGGGCGACGGCGGCCTGTCGCTCACCCGCAGCGCGTTCCGGCGGCTCCGCCGCGACCCGGTGGCGATCGCCGGCGCGGTCATCGTCCTGGTCTTCCTCGTCGTGGCGGCGTTCGCGCCGTTGCTCGCCCCCAGGGACCCGGTCACCCAGTACCTGCTGTCGGAGATCCGGCCCGGTGAGATCCCCGGCGCGCGCGAGGGCTTCCCCCTCGGTGTGGACAACCTCGGGCGCGACCTGCTCTCCCGGCTGGTCTACGGCGCCCGGCAGTCGCTCCTCATCGGCGTGGTCTCCACCGTGCTTGGCCTGGTGGTCGGCATGGCCCTGGGCGTGCTGGCCGGCGCCTTCGGCGGCTGGGTCGACACCGTGGTCATGCGGTTCGTCGACATCATCCTGTCGATCCCCGGCCTGCTCATGGCGATCACCGTCTCGGTGCTGCTGGGCCAGAACCAGTACGCGCTGATGATCGCGATCGCGGTCGTCCAGGTGCCGGTGTTCGCCCGGCTGCTGCGCGGCTCGATGCTCGCCCAGCGCGGCAGCGACTACGCCGTTGCCGCGCAGGCGCTCGGGGTGAAGAAGACGCGGATCGTGTTCGGGCACGTGCTGCCCAACTCGCTGTCGCCGGTGATCGTCCAGGCCACGCTCTCCCTGGCGACGGCGATCATCGAGGCCGCCGCGCTCTCCTACCTAGGCCTCGGCGACCCGGACATCGCCCGGCCCGAGTGGGGCGCGATGCTGGCCAACGCCCAGGACTTCCTGTCCATCCGGCCGGCGCTCGCCGTGTGGCCGGCGCTGTGCATCATCGTCGTCGCGCTCGGGTTCACGCTGCTCGGGGAACGCCTGCGCGAGGCCCTCGACCCGAAGTTCCGGAGGTGAGCAGCCTGCAGGCACCGGTGCTCGTGGTGGAGGACCTCGCCGTCCGGTTCACCCGCCGCGGCGAGGCCCCGACCCTCGCCGTCGACGGCGTCAGCTTCTCCGTCGCCCCCGGCGAGACGATCGGTCTCGTGGGGGAGTCCGGCTGCGGCAAGTCGGTCACCTCGCTGGCGATCATGGGGCTGCTGCCCCGGCGCGGCGTGCAGGTGTCCGGCTCGGTCCGGCTGGACGGGCAGGAGCTGGTCGGCGCCGACGACCGGACGCTGCGCCGGCTGCGCGGGGCCGACATGGCCATGGTGTTCCAGGACCCGTTGTCCTCGCTGAACCCCACCGTGCCCATCGGCACCCAGGTGACCGAGGTGCTGCTGGAGCACCGGGACATGGACCGCGGGCAGGCCGCCGACGAGGCGATCGTGCTGCTGGACAAGGTCGGCATCCCCGACCCGCGGCGCCGGCTGAAGGAGTACCCGCACCAGCTCTCCGGCGGCATGCGCCAGCGCGCGCTGATCGCCATGGCGCTGGCGTGCTCGCCGCGGTTGCTGATCGCCGACGAGCCGACGACGGCGCTCGACGTCACCATCCAGGCGCAGATCCTGGAGCTCCTGCGCGAGCTCGTCGTCGACACCGGGACGGCGCTGGTGATGATCACCCACGACCTCGGTGTGGTCGCCGGGCTCTGCGACCGGGTGCACGTCATGTACGCGGGGAAGATCATCGAGACCGCCGACCGGCACGACCTCTTCGCCCGGCCCCGCCAGCCCTACACCGGCGGGCTGCTGGCCTCGGTGCCGCGGCTGGACTCCGCTCGCGGGGCACCGCTCACGCCGATCCGCGGCTCGGCCGCCGACGCCATCCCGTGGGCGGAGGGGTGCGCCTTCGCGCCGCGCTGCGACAACGCCCGCGACGACTGCCTGACCGAGGTCTCCGGCAGCACCGTGCCGCTGGAGTACGACGGCCCCGGTCGCGAGCTGCGCTGCCGGCACCCGATCGAGTACCCGCCGTCCCCGACCGCCGGGGCGACCGCTTCCGGAGCCGCCCGATGACCGCCGTCCCGACCGCTCCCGGCCAGGACGAGCTGCTGCGCGTCGAGGGCCTCGAGGTGCACTTCCCGATCAAGCAGGGGATCTTCTTCGACCGCACCGTCGGGCACGTGCGGGCCGTCGACGGCGTCGACCTCGTCGTCCCGCGCGGAGCCACCTACGGGCTGGTGGGGGAGTCCGGCTGCGGCAAGTCGACGCTGGGCCGGGCGATCCTGCGGCTGGTCGAGCCCACCGCCGGGCGGGTGCTCTTCGACGGCACCGACGTCGCCGCGCTCAAGGGTGAGCCGCTGCGGCGGATGCGCCAGCGGATGCAGATGGTCTTCCAGGACCCCCTGGGCAGCCTCGACCCGCGGCAGAACGTGGAGTCGCTGCTGTCCGAGCCGCTGCGCGCGCACGGCATCGGCGGCGGCAAGGAGGGGATCGCGCAGCGGATCCGCACCCTGCTCGACGCCGTCGGCCTGCCCTCGGCGGCGCTGCGCCGCTACCCGCACGAGTTCTCCGGCGGCCAGCGGCAGCGGATCGGCATCGCCCGCGCCGTGGCGCTCGAGCCGGACCTGCTGATCGCCGACGAGCCGGTGTCCGCCCTCGACGTGTCGGTGCAGGCGCAGGTGCTCAACCTGCTGGAGGAGCTGCAGGAGCGGCTCGGCCTGACCTACCTGGTCATCGCGCACGACCTCGCGGTGGTGCGGCACATCAGCGACGTCGTCGGCGTGATGTACCTGGGCTCCCTGGTGGAGCAGGCGCCGGCCGACGACCTCTACGAGCAGCCGCTGCACCCCTACACGCGTGCGCTGATGAGCGCCGTCCCCGTGCCCGACCCGGAGGTCGAGGAGAGCCGGGAGCGGATCCTGCTGGCGGGTGACCTGCCGTCGCCGGCGAACCCGCCCAGCGGCTGCCGGTTCCACACCCGCTGCCCGTGGCGGCAGGAGACGCGGTGCGACGACGAGGTGCCCGCGCTGCGCGAGCTGGCGCCGGGGCGGCTGGTCAGCTGCCACTGGGCGGAGGAGATCCGCGACGGCGTGCTGCGGCCGCGGTCGCCGGAGGAGGCGCTGCACGCAGCCGCGGCCGCCCGTCCGGGGCCAACCCGACGCGGCGACGACGACCCCACCCCCTTCCTCGGGCGGGACGAGCCGCTGCCCCGTCAGGAGCAGGGCTGACCCTGCCGCCCCGGGCATAGGAAGCTCTGCGTGCGTTCTCGCACCCGGATACGCACGAATAGCTTCCTATGCCTCAGTCGGTCACCACGACGTCGTCCCCGCGGCGGACCGCCCGGCGCACGCGCAGCCGGGCCACCGACCCCAGCAGCCGCACCAGCTGGGTGTAGACCGGCGTCGGCCCGTGGTAGCCGAGGAAGCCGCGCGGTCCCTGCACCATCTCGCCGGTGCGCACGTCGTAGCGGCTGCCGTGCCACGGGCAGACCAGGCACCCGTGGGCGTCGACGCTGCCCTCGGCGAGGTCGGCCAGCTGGTGGCGGCACCGCCGGGAGACGGCGAAGTACTCGTCGTCCCCCCGGTTGCCCACGGCCCAGCCGCCGGCGCGGCGGACCGCTCCGGGCGGCAGATCGGCGGCGGGGACGGAGTCGGGCTCGGGCACGCGGGGCTCCTCGGCACGGCGGGTCGGCGGCGGAGGAGCCGTACCCACGGCGGTCGGGCCGGACCCCTCGGCCGTCGGTAGGGTCGTCCGGGTTCCCCTTCACCCGTCCAGGAGGTCTCCGTGCGCCGGCTGTGCGTCGTCCTGGGGGTGCTCGCCGTCCTCCTGCTCACCGGCGGGCCGGCGTACGCGGTGCCGCCGTTCCGGCTGCCCGACCAGGTCGTCGACGAGGTCGGCGTCCTCCAGGGTGGCACCGGCCGGGTGCAGGACGTCGTCGACGACCTGCGCGCCGACACCCGGACCGACCTCTACGTGGTGTTCGTGTCCAGCTTCGACGGCGCGGACCAGGAGGAGTGGGCCCAGGCCACGGCCGAGCTGACCCAGCTCGGCGAGGAGGACGCGCTGCTGGCCGTCGCCGTCGACGACGGGCAGTACGGCACGGTGCGGCCGGCCGACTTCCCGGTGACCGGCGCCGAATTCGACTCGCTGACCGACGAGCGGGTCGCCCCGCAGTTCGGCGAGGGCGACTGGGCCGGCGGCGTGGCGGCGTTCGCGGATCTGCTGCGCGACGGCGGCGCGGCCGCGGAGGAGCCGACCGGGTCCGCCGACGGCGGCTCCGGCGGGGTGGGGCCGCTGCTGGTGCTCGGCGGCCTCGCGGTCGTCGGGGGCGGCGCCTACCTGCTCAGCCGCTCGCGCCGGAACCGGAGCGGCACCGCTCTGCCGCCCGGTCGGCGGCGGGAGCCCGATCCGTACGAGGGCGTGCCCACCGACCAGCTGCAGGGCCGCGCCAGCGAGGCGCTGCTGGACCTCGACGAGGCCGTGAAGACCTCGCAGCTGGACCTCGACTTCGCCCGGTCGCAGTACGGCGAGGACGCCGTCGCCGGCTTCGACGCCGCGCTGGCGCAGTCCAGGAAGGAGCTGTCCCGGGCCTTCACGCTGCGCCAGGAGCTCGACGACGACATCCCGGAGGACGAGCCCACCACCCGCCGGATGCTGGCCGAGATCCTGGCGCTCACCGGCGCCGCCGGCGCCCGGCTCGACGAGCAGAGCGAGGCCTTCCAGCGGCTGCGCGACCTCGAGCACAACGCGCCGCAGGTGCTGGACGCGCTGGAGCCGCGGCTGGCCGGGCTGGGCGACCGGATCCCGCAGGAGGAGCAGCGGCTGGCCGCGCTCCGGAGCCGGTACGCGGCGACCGCATCCGCTCCCGTGGCGGACAACGTGGAGCAGGCCCGGGCGCGGCTGGCCGCCGCCGAGCAGGAGGTCCGGGAGGCGCGGGCGGCGCTGGCCGAGGGGCGGAGCGGCGACGCCGTCGGCGACATCCGCGCGGCCGAGGACGCCGCGGCGCAGACGGGCACGCTGCTGGACGCCGTCGGCCGGCTCGCCGCCGACCTCGACGCCGCCGCCGGCCGGGTCGCGGCCGCCCGCGCAGAGACCGAGAAGGACCTGGCCGAGGCCCGGGCGCTGGTCGCCGCCGGGGACCGCACGGGCCTGGAGCCGCAGATCGCCCGCGCCGAGTCGGCGCTCGCGGCCTGCGATGCCGCCCTGCACCCGGCCGACGGCACCCCGGGTGACCCGCTGGCCGCGCTCCGGCAGCTCGAGGACGCCGACACCGCGCTCGCGGCGGCCCGCGACGCGCAGACCCAGGCCCGCCGGGCCGCGGCGGCGCTGGAGCAGTCGCTGCTCAACGCGCGCTCGGCGGTCGCCGCGGCCGCGGACTTCATCGACACCCGCCGTGGGGCGGTCGGTCCCCAGGCGCGCACCCGGCTCGCCGAGGCGCGGCGGCACCTGGAGGCAGCCGTCGACCTGGGCGGGACCGACCCGGTAAGCGCGCTGCGGGAGGCCCACCAGGCGGGCATGCTGGCCCAGCACGCCCTCGACCTGGCGCAGGACGACGTCGACCGGTGGAATTCCGGGTACGGACCCGGTGGGTTCGGCGGCGGCTACGGGGGCGGGTACCGCCGCGGTGGCGTGGACCTCGGCAGCCTCGTGCTGGGCGGCATCCTGCTGGGCGGCGGACGCGGCCACGGCGGCGGGTTCGGCGGCGGCTTCGGTGGTGGGGGCTTCGGCGGCAGCGGGTTCGGCGGTCGTGGCGGAGGCGGGTCGTTCGGCGGCGGCGGTCTCGGTGGGGGCGGCTCGTTCGGCGGCGGCGGCCGCGGCGGGGGCGGGACGTTCTAGCCCCGAACCGTCGTACTCCGGTGGGACGGTGACCTCCCCCACAACCGGAGGAGGCAACCATGCCCACGCGAGACACCGCCTGGCCGGCCGGGACGCCGTGCTGGGTGGACTACGGCGCCGCCGACCTGGCGGCGGCGAAGGAGTTCTACGCCGCGCTGCTCGGCTGGGAGTACACCGGCGGCGAGCCCGAGTTCGGCGGCTACCTGGACGCCCAGAAGGACGGGCGGGCGGTGGCCGGCCTCGGACCGCAGACGGACGGGGGCGCCCCGCCCCGCTGGACCACGTACTTCGCGACGGACGACGCGGCCGCCACGGTCACCCGGATCCGGGAGGCCGGTGGCACGGTCGTGGTGGAGCCGATGGCGGTCGGGCCGATGGGCACGATGGTCATCGCCCTCGACCCGCAGGGCCACCCGTTCGGCCTGTGGCAGGCCGGCGAGCACCCCGGCGTGCAGCGGTACAACGAACCGGGCTCGCTGGTGTGGAACGAGGCGGCGGTCGACGACCCGGCGGCGGCCCGGGAGTTCTACACCGCCGTCTTCGGGTTCCGGTTCGAGGAGATCCCGGGCGCGGAGGGCTACACGACCTTCGCCACCGGTAGTGACCCGCTGGGCGGGCTCGGCGGCGTGGTCCCCGGTGCGCCCAAGGGCTGGTCAACCTGCTTCGCGGTGGCCTCGACCGACGCCGCGGTCGCCGCGGTGACCGCCGCGGGCGGGAAGGTGCTCCTCCCGGCCGAGGACACCGAGTACGGCCGCTTCGCGGTCGTCGCCGACCCGTGGGGCGCGTCGTTCTCCGTCATGCAGGTGCCGGCCGGCTGAGCTCCGCCCGGCAGCCGGTGCGAACCGGGCGCACCGGCGGCGCCGGGCTCAGCCCGGCAGCTGCCCGTACGCGTGCTCGGGCCGGAACCGGACGACCAGCCGCCGGTCGGCGACCATCGCCGCCCGGTACTCGTCCCAGTTCTCGTGCTCGCCGGAGACGCCGCGGTAGTAGGCGATCAGCTCCTCGACGGTGGGGTCGTGCGGCTCCTGCGCGACCGGGGTGAGCTCGGCGGTGCCCTCGACGGCGACCCAGGTCCAGAAGTCCTTCGACGCCACGTGCAGCGTCACCCGCGGGTCGCGCTGCAGGTTGCGGGTCTTCGCGCGGTCGGCGGTCACCGAGACGCGGATCAGGCCGTCGTCCCAGGCGTAGCCGACGTTGGACAGCTGCGGTCGGCCGTCGCGCTTGATCGTGGCGAGCACGCCCCAGCGCTGCTCGGCGACGAACTGCAGCAGCCGAGGATCCGGCCGGGTGGGGTCGCTCATGCCCAAAGCCTGCCTCAGCGGACCCGGCCGCGCGGCCAGAGCGCGACCGGGGGTAGCGGCGGCGCCTCCAGCCGGTCGCCGTCGTAACCGACGACGGTGCCGAAGCGCCGCGACTCGGCGTTCCACTGCTCGGCGTACTCGGCGACCTCCTCGCCCGAGCGGCCGATGAAGTTCCACCACATCACCAGGCGTTCCTCGAACGGCTCCCCGCCGAGCAGCAGCAACCGGGACGCCGCCCCTGCCCGCACCCGCAGCGCCGTGCGGCCGGTGCCCAGGTACAGCATCGCGCCGGGCTCGAGGACGACGTCGTCCACCGTGACCGACCCCGCTGACGCCAGGAGCCCGTACTCGAAGTCGGCCTCCAGCGGGAGCTCCACGTCGGCGCCGGCGGCGAGCTCCAGGTCGACGCCGACCAGCGGGGTGTAGGCCCGCCCCGGCGACGTCACCCCGCCGAAGCCGCCCATGAGCACCGTGGCGGTGAGCCCGTCGGAGCTGAAGCCGGGCAGGACGCCGTGGTGCTCGAAGTGCGGGGCGACCTCACGGTCGGCCTCCGGCAGGGCCACCCACAACTGGGCCCCGTGCAGGTACCGCGGGTGGGTCGCCGGCGACTGCTCGGAGTGGGCGATCCCGTGCCCGGCCGTCATGAGCGCCAGCTCCCCGGGGCGGAACCGCACGTCGCTGCCGAGCGAGTCGCGGTGGTGCACCTCGCCGTCGAGCAGCCACGACACGGTCTGCAGCCCGGTGTGCGGGTGCGGCGGCACCTGCATGCCGGGGGAGGAGGTGATGTCGTCGGGGCCGTAGTGGTCGACGAAGACCCAGGCGCCGACCATCCGCCGGCCGAGCGTGGGCAGGAGGCGGCGCACGCGGGTGCTCTCGCCGAGCAGCACCTCCTTGCCCGGCAGCAGGTCCAGGGCGGGGCCGGCGGTGGTGCCCGCCAGCCCGCCCAGCCCGCGGGCGGGCGGGCGCGGTTCCAGGTTGCTCATCGTCGACGACTCCCTCTGCCGAGATCCCGTGATCTCGGCGGTTCCGGGGGCTCGATGTGCCGAGATCCCGTGATCTCGGCACGGGGTCGCGGGCGGGAGCCCCGCCGTCAGTCAGTCTCGCCCCGGACGGCGCGGTGCGGAACGGGTCCCTCGATGCGCTGCGCCGGGATCGAGCCGAGCCGGCCGGCGGAGAAGTCGGCGAACGCGTCGGCCACCTCCTGCCGGGTGTTCATCACGAACGGCCCGTACATGGCGATCGGCTCGTTGATCGGCCGCCCGCCGAGGACCACCACGTCCAGGGCCGGCGTCCGCGACTCCTGGTTCACCGCCCCGCGCACGGTCACGGTGTCCCCGGGGCCGAGCACCGCGAGCTGGCCGGTGCGCACCGGGGCGCCGTCGATCCCCACGGAGCCGGCGCCGGAGAGCACGTAGACCAGCGCGTTGAAGTCCGGCCGCCAGGGTAGGTCCAGCGTCGCGCCGGGGGAGACGGTCGCGTGCACCATCGCCATCGGGGTGTATGTCGAACCGGGGCCGGTGTGTCCGCCCACCTCGCCGGCGATCACCCGCAGCAGGGCGCCGGCGTCCGGGCTGGCGAGCAGGACCGACTCCTTCGCGCGCAGGTCCTGGTAGCGCGGCTCGACCCACTTCTGCGCCCGCGGCAGGTTCACCCACAGCTGCAGGCCGTGGAACAGGCCACCGCTGACCACCAGCTGCTCCGGCGGGCGCTCGATGTGCAGGACGCCGCCACCGGCGGTCATCCACTGGGTGTCGCCGTTGCTGATCGTGCCGCCGCCGCCGTGGGAGTCGGCGTGCTCGAAGGTGCCGTCGAGGAGGTAGGTGACGGTCTCGAAGCCGCGGTGGGGGTGCCAGCTGGTGCCCTTCGGCTCGCCGGGGGCGTACTCCACCTCGCCCATCTGGTCCATGTGGAGGAACGGGTCCAGCGCGCGCAGGTCGACGCCGGCGAAGGCGCGGCGCACGGGGAAGCCCTCGCCCTCGAAGCCCGACGGGGCGGTCGTCACCGACCGGGTGCGGCGGCGCACCGTGCGGGGAGCGGGGCGCGGGACCCGCGGCAGGGTGGTGGTGTCCTCGACGGTCACGGCAGGCATGCCGGCCTCCTTGATTGAGGGCTCAACTAACGGTGACCGTAGCGCCCGGGGAGCCCGTTGTCTTCCCCTCTTCCCGCGCGAGATCTGCGAAGTGCCCCCTCGACGGCGGCTGATGGAGGCCAGTGTGCAGATCTGGTCCGGGCTGGGCGCAAAGAGACCTTTGCAAAGGTGTCTTTGCACTCGTAGCCTGACCGTGTGACCGAGAAGCCCCCGCCGCTGGAGCCGGCCGTCCAGGTGACCGACGTGCGCGCCCTGCGTGCACTGGCGCACCCGCTGCGCAGCCGGCTGCTCGGCCGGCTCCGGGTGCACGGCCCCGCGACGGCGAGCGGCCTGGCGCGGGCCGTGGGGGAGAGCAGCGGATCGACCAGCTACCACCTGCGCCAGCTGGCGGCCTACGGCTTCGTGGAGGAGGTCGAGGGCCAGGGGACGGCGCGCGAGCGGTGGTGGCGGGCCCGGCACCGGATGACCAGCTGGCAGGCCGGGGAGTTGCTCCCGCAGGAGGGCGGGGCCGAGGTGCAGGACGAGATGAGCCGGCTGCAGATCGACCAGCACGCCCGCGTGCTCGACGCCTGGTTCGAGCAGAAGGAGCAGCTCGACCCCGGCTGGACCGACGCCGCCACGCTGAACGACTACGGGCTCCGGCTGAGCCCCGACCAGGCGCGGGAGCTGATCGGCGAGCTGCACGCCACGCTCCGGCGCTGGATGGCCGAGCACCCTGGCGACGCGCCGCCGGCGGAGGGCACCGAGCAGGTCTGCGTGCTGCTCGACCTGGTCCCGCTGCGGGAGTGGCCGACGTGAGCGCGCCGCAGACCGTCCGCTCCGCCACCCGGCGGCTGGTCGGGCTGACCGCCCTGCGCTGGCTGCCGGTCGGGCTCACGACGCCGATCACCGTCCTGCTCGCGCAGGCGCGGGGGCTCTCGCTCGCCGAGATCGGCGTGCTGTTCACCGTGCACGGGGTGCTGGTCGTGGTGCTGGAGCTCCCCACCGGCGGGCTGGCCGACGTGCTCGGCCGCCGTCCCGTCATCGTGGCCGGCGCCGTCCTGCACATCGCCTCGTGCCTGCTGATCGCGACGGCGACGTCGTTCGCCGGATTCCTGGCCGGGGTCGTCGCCCTCGGGGTGGGCCGCGTGCTGGACTCCGGCCCGCTCGAGGCGTGGTACGTGGACACGGTGCACCGGCTGGAGCCGGGCGCCGACGTCGCCCCGGGCCTGGCCCAGCACTCGGCGGCCGACGGGGCGAGCCTCGCCGTCGGCGCGGTCGTCGGCGGGTTCCTCCCGGTGCTGCTCGGCGGTGGCGGTGCCGAGGGGCTCGCGCTCTCCTACCTGGGGGCCGCCGTCCTCGACGTCGCGTTCGTCGGCGCGGTGCTGTGGCTGCTGACCGAGCACCGGCCACCGCGCGAGGGGAGCGTCCTCGGCGCGCTGGCCGCCGGGGTGCGTGCGGTGCCGGCGACCGTGGGGGAGTCGGTGCGGGTGTCGGTGGGCGACCGCACCCTGCGGCGGGTCCTGGCGCTGACCGCCGTCACCGGCGCCGGGCTGGTCGTGTGCGAGCTGCTGGGTCCGGTCCGGTTCGCCGAGCTGACCGGCGGCCGGGACGGCGGCGCCGCGGTGTACGGCGTGGTCCTGGCGATCTCGTTCGCAGCCTCCGCGGTGGGGGCGGTGCTCGCGCCGGCCCTGCGGCGGCTGCTCCGCGGCTCCACCCCGGCCGCCTGCGCCGCGCTGTTCGCCGTCGGGGGCCTGTCGCTCGCCCTGGTCGCGGGGCCCGACACGCTGGTGCCGGCCGCCGCCGGCTTCGCCCTGTACTACCTCTCGCACGGCTCCGTCTGGCCGCTGCTCGCCGCGGTCCTGCACACGCGGGTCGACGCCGCGCACCGGGCCACCGCCGTCTCGGCGATGTCGCTGGCGCTGGCGCTCGGCGGGATCGCCGGCAACCTCACCGTCCCGCCGCTGGCCGCCGCGACGAGCACCGGGACCGGTTTCCTCGTCGTCGCCGGCGTCGTGGCGCTCGGCCTCCTCGGCTGCCTGCGGCTGCCCCGGTCGACCGTCGCGGGCACCACCGTGGCCCCCGGGGAGGCGACCGTCGGATACTGAGGGCCCATGACTTCTGCGAGCAGCCGATGAGCGCGCCCCTCAACCTGGTCAACCTCGAGCGGGTGCACAAGGCCCACGGCACCACCGTGGTGCTCGACGACGTCTCCCTCGGCGTCGCCGCCGGCGAGCGGATCGGGATCGTCGGCCGCAACGGCGGCGGCAAGAGCACGCTGCTGTCGCTGATCACCGGTGCCGACGACCCGGACTCCGGCCGGGTCACCCGCCGCGGGGACATCGCGATGGGGGTGCTCGACCAGTCCGGCACCCTCCCGCCGGGGGCGACAGTGCGCGACGTCGTGCTGCCGTCGTCGATGTTCGCCGCCGAGCACGAGTGGGCCGGCGACCCGGCCGTCCGCTCGGTGCTCACCGGCCTGGAGCTCGACCGGCTGGGCCTCGACGCGCCGGTCGCCCCCATGTCCGGTGGCGAGCGCCGGCGGGTGGCGCTGGCCGCCCAGCTCATCCGGCCGCTGGACCTGCTGGTGCTCGACGAGCCCACCAACCACCTCGACGTCGAGGGGGTGGCCTGGCTCGCCGAGTACGTGAAGCAGCGCACCGGTGGCCTGGTCGTGGTCACCCACGACCGGTGGTTCCTCGACGAGGTCTGCACGACCACGTGGGAGGTCGCCGACGCGAACGTGCACTCCTACGACGGCGGCTACTCGGCGTACACGCTGGCGCGGGCGGAGCGGGCGCGGATCGCCTCGGTCACCGAGGAGCGCCGGCTGAACCTGGTCCGCAAGGAGCTGGCCTGGCTGCGGCGCGGCCCGCCGGCCCGCACCAGCAAGCCGCGGTTCCGCATCGAGGCGGCCCAGGCGCTCATCGCCGACGAGCCGCCGCCGCGGGACTCGATGGCGCTGCAGGGCTTCGCTGCCCGGCGCCTGGGCAAGACCGTCTACGACGTGGAGGACGTCGACTACGCCGTCCCCACCGAGGACGGTCCGCGCACCCTCTTCAAGGATCTGACCTGGCACGTCGGCCCGGGCGACCGGATCGGCATCGTCGGGGTCAACGGCGCGGGCAAGACGTCGCTGCTCAGGCTCCTCGTGGGCGAGACCGAGCCCGACGCCGGGCGCGTGGTGGTCGGCCAGACGGTGGCGCCGGCGTACCTGTCGCAGCACGTCACCGAGCTGCCGCGCACGCTGCGGGTGGTGGAGGCGGTGCAGGAGGTCGCCCGCGTCGCCCGGATCGGCAACCAGGAGATCTCCGCCTCGTCGCTCGCCGAGCGGTTCGGCTTCATGGCGAACCGGCAGTGGACGCCGGTCGGCGACCTCTCCGGCGGCGAGCGGCGGCGGCTGCAGCTGCTGCGCCTGCTGATGGCCGAGCCGAACGTGCTGATCCTCGACGAGCCCACCAACGACCTGGACATCGACACCCTGACGGCGCTGGAGGACCTGCTCGACAGCTTCCCCGGCACCGTGCTGGTGGTCAGCCACGACCGCTACTTCGTCGACCGGGTGTGCGACAAGGTCGTGGCGCTGCTCGGCGACGGGTCGCTGGCCGAGCTGCCCGGCGGGGTCGAGGAGTACCTGCGCCGCCGCGCGGCCGGCGGCGCCCCGCTCACCACGGCGGCCGGGGACGACGGCGCCCGTCCGGTGGGCGCCCCGTCGACGTCGGCCCCGGCGGTGTCGGCGGCCGAGGCCCGGGCGGCGAAGAAGGAGGCCGCCAAGCTGGAGCGGCGGATGCTCAAGCTGGACGCCGACGAGAAGAGGCTGCACGAGCAGCTGGCCGCGGCCGCCGCGGACTACGCCAAGGCCGCCGAGCTGGACACCCAGCTCAAGGCGGTGCAGGCCGAGAAGGAGCAGGTCGAGGAGGCCTGGCTGGTCGCCTCGGAGACCGCCGAGGGCTGAGCGCCGCGCGGCCGGCCCGCTCCGGCGTCCTGGCTCAGCACACGGGGTCCTGGCTCACCGTCGACAGTGAGCCAGGACCCCTGTTGATCAGGTCACCTGATCAACATCAGGCGGCGGCCGCTTCGGCACGGTTCCGCTGGAGCAGCCGCAGCCCGACCACGAACGCCGGCACCGCGCCGAGCAGCATCAGCCCGGCGAACAGCAGCGGCGAGAACGTCAGCACCACCGCGAGCGCCAGCCCGGCGACCGCCGGGGCGAGCAGCCACCAGCCGATGACGCCGGCCCGGGCCAGCCCGATCGTCGCCACCAGCGGGCCGAGCAACCCCAGCATGGTCACCGTGCCGACGATCGCCATGCCGGTCGAGGAGTGCACGTCGGCGAAGACCGCCTCGGCCGGCCCGGCGTCGAGGAGCCGGCCCACCGCCCCGACCCAGAAGTCGAACAGCACGTTGCCGGCCACGGTGACCAGCCCCAGGGCCGCCATGAGCGCGCCGACGACGGTCGGGATGCGCCCGCGCACGCCGCGCACGAGGGCGGGGGCGGCGAGCCAGGCCAGCCCGCTGAGGAGGTTGCCGTAGTGCAGCAGCAGCGCCGAGAGCGTCGTCTGCCCCTCGTCGCGGGCGAGCGAGGCGATGTAGTCGGCGTCGGCCATCGAGTCCTGCGGTGGCGAGGTGGCCATGCCCGCGACGAAGAGGAGCTGACCGACGATCAGCGCGCCGCCGGCGATCGGCAGCAGCAGCGAGCCGGCGCTCCGGGGCGTCGGGGCGGTGGGCGGGGTCGCAGCCGAGGGGCTGCGCAGTTCGGTCGTCATGGCCGGAGAAGCTAGGGACGGCGGGCAGCGCCTCGCGTCCACCGCGACGGACCGATCTGGCTCCGCCCTGCGGGGGAACGGCGCGGGCCGCCGTTCGGCCGCGCGGGGGATGCCCCCGGCTCCGCGCGGCCCCTACCGTGCTGCCATGCCGTCCTGGTCGCCCGCCCTCCTGCCCCGCGGCCGCCTGCTGTGGGTCGCCGTGGGCCTGGGCATCGCGCTCATGGCGCTGGCGGAGTCGGCGATCGACACCGACTACGCCGGCCGCTGGGGGATGGGCACGGCGCTGCCCGGCGTCGCCGTCGGTGCCCTGCTGGCGCTGAGCCCCCGGTGGCCGGCGGCCGCCGCGGTGCTGGGGGCCACCACCGTCGCCGGCAACCTCGCGATGGGGCTCCCCGGACCCGGCGGCGCGCAGCTCATCGGCATGGGGTTGCTGGTGGGGCACGCCGCCGCGGTGCTGCCGCTGCGCCGCAGCCTCCTGGCCACCGCCGGCGCCGCGGCCGTCTGCATGGTGCTCGGCGTCGTCGTGGTCGCGGCGTCCCCGTGGGAGGCGATCTTCTACTCGCTGATCCTCGGCAGCGCCTGGTGCGTCGGGCTGCTGGTCCGCCAGACGCGGGCCCGGTCGGTCGAGCTCCAGGTGCTGGCGGCGCGGCTGGCCGAGCAGCAGGAGGCGGTCGCCGCCTCCGCCGTCGTCGCCGAGCGGGCCCGCATCGCCCGGGAGGTGCACGACTCGGTCGCCCACTCGGTGAGCGTCATGGTGCTCCAGATGGGCGGCCTGCGCCGGCTGCTGCCCGACCACCCCGAGGCGCAGGACGTGCTGCTCGGGCTGGAGCGGCTGGGGCGCGAGGCGGTCGAGGAGATGCGGCGCGTCGTCGGCATCCTGCGGGAACAGGCGGGTGGCGACCCCGCGCCGCAGCCCTCGCTGTCCCGGCTGGACGAGGTGCTCGACGAGCTGCGCGCCGGAGGGATGCCGGTCGAGCTGACCGTGACCGGGCAACCGGTGGAGCTGCCGCAGCTGGTCGACGTCTCGGCCGTCCGCGTGGTGCAGGAGGCGCTGTCCAACGTCGTCCGGCACGCGGGGGCCGCGGCCACCTGCGTGCGGGTCGACTGGGCCGGCGACCGGGTGGGCGTCAGCGTCACCGACGACGGGCGCCCCACCGTGCCGGCGCCCCGCGCCGGCGGCGGCCCCGCGGCGGGAGGGCACGGCCAGCTGCACATGCGCGAGCGGGTGGCGGTGGCCGGCGGCACGCTCGAGGTCGGGCCGGTGCGCGGCGGTGGCTACCGGGTCCGGGCCACCTTCCCGGTGCCCGTCGCGGTGACCGCGTGACGATCCGCGTGGTGCTGGTCGACGACCAGGCGATGGTGCGCACCGGGTTGCGGATGGTGCTCGCCGCCGAGCCCGACATCGAGGTCGTCGGGGAGGCCGCCGACGGCGCCGAGGGCGTCCGCGCGGTCACCCGGCTGCGGCCCGACGTCGTCCTGCTCGACGTCCGCATGCCCGGCATGGACGGGCTCGAGGCGGCCCGCCGCATCCTCGGCGCCGACCTGCCCACCCGCGTCGTCGTGCTCACCACCTTCGACGAGGACGAGTACGTGGCAGCCGCGCTGCGTGCCGGTGTCAGCGGCTTCCTGCTCAAGGTCGCCCCGCCCGAGGACCTGGTCGCCGCCGTGCGCACCGTCGCCGCCGGGCAGGGGTTGCTCGACCCGGCGGTGACGCTGCGGGTGATCGAGTCCTTCGCCGCGGCGCCCGCACCCGACCCGGCCCGGGCGAACGCGCTGCGCACGCTGACCGACCGGGAGACCGACGTCCTGGCGCTCGTCGCGGCCGGGCTCTCCAACGCCGAGATCGCTGCCCGCCTGCACCTCGGCGAGGCGACGGTCAAGACGCACGTCAGCCGGCTGCTGCTCAAGCTCGGGTTGCGCGACCGGGTGCAGGCCGTGGCGTTCGCCTACGAGAGCGGGCTGGTCACGCCGGGCGGATGAGCCGGTCCCGCCGATAAACTGCGGCTCACCGCCGGCCGTCCTCCGACGTCAGTGGTGTCCGAGCAGCCCCTGACTCCCGGAGACCCGTGCTCGCGCTCCTGCTCCTCCACCTGGTCGCCGCGGTGGCCGCACCCGTGCTGGTGCGCTGGTGGGGCCGGCAGGCGTTCCTCGCCCTCGCGCTCGTACCGGCGGTGGGGTTCGGCTGGGTGCTCGCGCAGCTGGGGCGGGTCACCGACGGCGGTGAGGTCACCGAGACCGTCCCGTGGGTGCCCACCCTGCGCCTCGACATCGCCCTGCGGCTGGACGCCCTGGCGCTGGTGTTCGCGCTGCTGGTCACCGGGGTGGGCGCGCTGGTCATGCTCTACTGCGCCCGCTACTTCGAGCCCCGGGACGAGGGGACGGGGCGGTTCGCCGGCACGCTCACCGCCTTCGCCGGCTCCATGCTGGGCCTGGTGGTGGCCGACGACCTGCTGCTGCTCTACGTGTTCTGGGAGCTCACCACCGTCTTCTCCTACCTGCTGATCGGTGGCTCGGGGACGAAGCTCGCCGCGCGCCGGGCGGCCGGCCAGGCGCTGATCCTCACCACCGCGGGTGGGCTGGCGATGCTGGTCGGGCTGATCATGCTCGGCGAGACCAGCGGCAGCTACCTGCTCTCGGAGGTCGTCGCCGACCCGGGGAGCGGCCCGCTGCTGGTGGCCGGGACGATGCTGGTCGTCGTCGGCGCGGTGACCAAGTCGGCGATGATCCCGTTCCACTTCTGGCTGCCCGCCGCGATGGAGGCGCCCACCCCGGTCAGCGCCTACCTGCACGCGGCCGCGATGGTGAAGGCCGGGATCTACCTGGTGGCCCGGCTGGCGCCCGGGTTCGCCGAGGTGCCCGGGTGGCGCCCGGTGGTGCTGGGGCTGGGCCTGGCCACCATGCTCGTCGGCGGCTACCGGTCGCTGCGGCAGAACGACCTCAAGCTGCTGCTCGCCTTCGGCACGGTGAGCCAGCTGGGCTTCCTCATGACGCTCGTGGGCGCCGGCAGCCGCGAGCTGGCGGCCGCGGGCCTGGCGATGACCCTGGCGCACGCCCTGTTCAAGTCGACGCTCTTCCTCACCGTCGGGGTCGTCGACCACGCCACCGGCACCCGCGACCTGCGCCGGCTGTCCGGGCTGGGCCGGCGGCTGCCCGTGGTGGCGGTCATCGGCACGCTGGCCGCGCTGAGCATGGCCGGCGTTCCGCCGCTGCTCGGCTTCGTGGGCAAGGAGGCGGCGTTCAGCGCGCTGTGGGACGGCGGGCTGCCCGACCGCACGGCGGCCGTCGTCGTCCTCGTCGGCCTGGTCCTCGGCTCGGTGCTCACCGCGGCCTACACCTTCCGCTTCCTCTGGGGCGCCTTCGCCCGCAAGCCCGGGCTGCCGGCCACCGCCCCAGCTCAGCTGGTCCACCCGCCTACCCCGCTGTTCCTGCTGGCCCCCGCCCTGCTGGCGCTGACCGGGCTGGCCGCCGGGCCGGCCAGCCCGTTGCTGGAGCCGCTGGTCGCCGGGTACGCCGACGGGCTGCCGCTGGTGGCCGAGGAGGCCGAGAAGCTGGCGCTGTGGCACGGCTGGCAGCCGGCGCTGGCGCTGTCGGCCCTCACCCTGCTCGGCGGCGCCGCCCTGTTCGCCGCGCGCTCGGCGGTGTTCCGCTTCCAGCAGCGGCGGGCCGTGGGCGCATCGGCCGACGAGGGCTACTGGAACACCATGCAGACGCTGGACCGGCTCGCCGTGCTGGTCACCGGCACCACCCAGCGGGGCTCGCTGCCGGCCTACCTCGGCACCATCCTCGTCGTCGTCCTCGCCCTCCCCGGCTCCGTGCTGCTGTTCCGGGCGCCGTGGCCGGGGGAGTGGCGGGCCTGGGACACCCCCATCCAGGCGCTGGTCGGGGCGGTGGTGCTGCTCGCGGCCGCCATGGCGCTGCGGATCCACCAGCGGCTGTCGGCGGTGCTGGCCGTGGGCGTCACCGGCTACGGCCTCGCCGTCCTCTTCGCCCTGCAGGGCGCCCCCGACCTCGCGCTCACCCAGTTCCTCGTGGAGACGCTGACCCTGGTCGTCTTCGTGCTCGTGCTGCGCAAGCTGCCCAAGGACATCTCCGAGCGGCACCGTCCCGGCGAGCGCGCGGTCCGCGGTGCGATCGCCGTGGGCGTGGGGCTGCTCATGGGCGCGGTCGGCGCGGTGGCGCTCAGCGCCCGCGACGCCACGCCGGTGTCGGTCGACTACCCGGAGGCGGCCTACGAGCTCGGCGGTGGGCAGAACGTCGTCAACGTGACCTTGGTCGACATCCGCGCCTGGGACACCCTCGGCGAGATCTCCCTGCTGGTCGTGGCCGCCACCGGTGTGGCCAGCCTGGTCTTCCTCCGGCGGCGCACCGGCGTGGTCCAGCGGCTGGACCCGGTGCGGGCGGCGCGGGACGCCCGGCGGTCGCGGCGGGCGCCCCGGCGGCAGTGGCTGTCGGCGACGGTGGCGCTCGCCCCCGAGCGGCGGTCGGTGGTGCTCGAGGTGATCACCCGGGTCCTGTTCCACACGATCGTCGTGTTCTCCATCTACCTGCTGTTCAGCGGGCACAACCAGCCCGGTGGTGGCTTCGCCGGGGGGCTGGTCGCCGGGCTGGCGCTCGTGCTGCGCTACCTGGCCGGCGGCCGCTACGAGCTGGGCGAGGCGGCGCCGGTCGATCCCGGTCTGCTGCTGGGCGCCGGCCTGCTGTTCGCCGGTGGGACCGGAGCCATGGGGCTGGTGCTCGGCGCCGAGGTGCTGGAGACGGCGATCCTCGAGACGACGCTGCCGGTGCTCGGCGACGTCAAGCTGGTCACCTCGCTCTTCTTCGACATGGGGGTGTACCTGATCGTGGTGGGGCTGGTGCTCGACGTGCTGCGCAGCCTCGGGGCCGAGCTGGACCGCCAGGCCGACGAGCGGGACCCGATCGACGGCGCCCCCGGTGAGGTGGTCCTCCGATGACCCCCACCGTGGTGCTGCCGGTGATCGTCGCGGGTCTCTACGCGGCCGGCGTCTACCTGCTGCTCGACCGCAGCCTGACCCGCGTGCTGCTCGGCTTCCTCCTGCTGGGCAATGCGACCAACCTGCTGCTGCTCTCCAGCGGTGGTCCGGCGGGGCTGGCGCCGATCGTGGGGATCGCCGAGCCGGAGGAGATGAGCGACCCGCTCCCGCAGGCGCTCGTCCTCACCGCGATCGTGATCACCTTCGGCATCGCCGCCTTCCTGCTCGCGCTCATCTACCGCTCCTGGCGGCTGGTGCGCCAGGAGGTCGTCGGCGTCGACGAGGAGGACCGGCGGGTGGCCGCCCGGTCCGGCACGGACGCCGACGAGATCGACCCCGACGACCTCGCGCCGGAGGACCGGCCGGCCGCGCACGCCGACAGCCTGCACGGCGAGGGGGACGACGTGGAGGAGCTGCTCCGGCGGCACTACGCCGGGATCCCGTCCGACGACGTGGATCTGCCGGCCACCCGGCGGCGGCGCCGGTGACCGGCGTCCTCACGCCCCTGCCGGTGCTGCTGCCGCTGCTCGGCGCGGCGGCGGCCCTGCTGGTCGGCGGCGGCCGCCCGCGGGCGCAGCGCACGCTCAGCATCCTGGTGCTCAGCACGGTCCTCGCCGTGTCGGTCGCGCTGCTCGTCCTCGCCGACGAGCAGGGCGCCGTGGCCGTCTCGCTGGGCGGGTGGGAGGTGCCGCTGGGCATCGTGCTGGTCGTCGACCGGCTGTCGGCCCTGATGCTCGTGGTCGCCTCGACCGTGGGCCTGGGCGTGCTCGTCTTCGCGGTCGGCCAGGGCGCGGCCGACGGCGACGAGGAGGCGCCGGTGTCGATCTTCCACCCGACGTTCCTGGTGCTCATGGCGGGCGTGGCCAACGCGTTCCTCGCCGGCGACCTGTTCAACCTCTACGTCGGCTTCGAGATCCTGCTGACCGCCAGCTACGTCCTGCTGACCCTGGGCGGATCGGCACCGCGGATCCGCGCCGGCGTCACCTACATCGTCGTCAGCCTGCTGAGCTCGCTGCTGTTCCTCGCCGCCATCGCCCTGGTCTACGCCTCCACCGGCACCGTCAACATGGCGCAGCTCGCCGGCCGGCTGGGGGAGCTGCCGGAGGGGACCCAGCTGCTCATCCACTCGCTGCTGCTGATCGCCTTCTCGATCAAGGCGGCGGTGTTCCCGCTGTCGGCCTGGCTGCCGGACAGCTACCCGACCGCGCCGGCCCCGGTCACCGCCGTCTTCGCCGGGCTGCTCACCAAGGTCGGCGTCTACGCGATCATCCGCACGCAGACCCTGCTCTTCCCGGGCGGCGGGCTGGACACGGTGCTGATGTGGGCCGCGCTGGCCACGATGCTGATCGGCATCCTCGGTGCGGTGGCACAGGCCGACATCCGGCGGATCCTGTCGTTCACGCTGGTCAGCCACATCGGCTACATGGTGTTCGGCATCGCGCTGGCCTCCCGGGCCGGGCTCGCGGGCGCCGTCTTCTACGTCGTCCACCACATCGCCATCCAGACCACGCTGTTCCTCGTCGCCGGGCTGGTCGAGCGGCAGGGCGGGGCGACCGCCGTCGACCGGCTCGGCGGCCTGGCGAAGGCATCGCCGCTGCTCGCCGTCCTCTTCTTCGTCCCCGCCATGAACCTCGCCGGGATCCCGCCGTTCTCCGGGTTCATCGGGAAGCTCGGGCTGCTGGAGGCGGGCGTGGCCGACGGCGGGTGGCTGCCGCTGGTCCTCGTGGCCGCCGGCGTGGTCGCCAGCCTGCTCACGCTGGTGGCGATCTCGCGGGTGTGGAGCCGGGCCTTCTGGCGGCCGCGGGCCCAGGAGCCGTCCGCGGACACCGACGAGGCCGCGGCGGCCGACGCCGGGCCGGAGCTCTCCCCGGAGCCGCTGCCCCAGCCCCCGACACCGGAGCCCGGTGAGGCGCAGGCCGACGGCCCCGGCCCGACCGACGAGGTCGAACCCACGCCGGTGCCCGCGTCCGCTTCCGTGGCGTCCGGGGGGGTCGGTCGCGCCGCCGCCCGGCGCGCGGCGTGGCAGCGGCACACGGCGGTGGCGACGGCGACCACGCCGGCCACCGACGGGCTCGGGGAGGACCCGGAGCGCGCCCGGCCGGACCAGCTGCTGCCGCGGGTCATGCTCGCCTCGACCGCGGCGATGGTCACCGTGACGGTTGCGCTCACCGCGCTCGCCGGTCCGCTGTACGCGGTGGCCGACCGCGCGGCCGGCGATCTGCGCGACCGCGCGCCCTACGTCCAGGCGGTCTTCGGCGCGGAGGAGGCCCCGTGACCGGCGCCCCGGACCAGGCCGGCCGCGGGGGCCTGGTCTACCAGCTGCGGCACCAGCTGCCCCTGCTGGTCTGGCTGGTGCTGGTCTGGAATCTGCTGTGGGGCACGTGGTCGTGGGCCAACCTGCTGTCCGGGGTGGTCCTGGCCCTCGCCGTGACCCTGCTGCTGCCCCTGCCGCCGGTGGAGGGCGGCCTGACCGTGCGCCCGGTGCCGGTGCTCGCCTTCGTCGGCACCTTCGTCGTCGACCTCGTGACCTCCGGGGCGGAGGTGGCGTGGCAGACCATCCGCCCGCGGGGGATCAGCCGCAGCGCGATCATCCGGGTGCAGCTGCGCACGGACTCCGACCTGCTGCTCACCATCATCTCGGAGGCGCTGACCCTCGTGCCCGGTTCGATGGTCATCGACATGGATCGGGAGCAGCGGACGCTGGCGGTGCACATCCTCCACGTGGAGGACGAGCGCGACATCGAGCGGCAGCGGAGGTCGGTGCTCACCATGGAGGAGCGGGTGGTGCGCGCCTTCGGCTCCGCCGCCGAGGTGACCGCCGTGACCACCGGCGCAGGCTCCCTCGGCATCGGCGACGGGCGGCGGACGCCGTGACCGCCGTCTACTGGGCCACCTACCTGATGCTGGGCACCGGGGCGCTGCTGGCGCTGGTGCGGCTGGCGCTGGGGCCCTCCCTGCTCGACCGGGTGGTCGCGACCGACACCCTGCTGGTGATCATCGCCGCCGGGCTGGCCGTGCACGCGACGCTGGATCGGGACCCCACGGTCGTGCCGGTGCTCGTGGTGGTGTCGCTGCTGGCGTTCGTCGGCTCGGTCTCGGTGGCCCGCTACGTCGGCGGCATGCTCATCCACTCGAGCCTGGGCACCCAGGGGCTCGACGTGGACGACCGGCCCCCGGACGGGGAGGAGGCGCGGTGAACGGGATCGAGACCGCGGGCGACGTGATCGCCGTCGTCCTGGTGCTGCTGGGCGCGTTCCTGTGCCTGACCGCCGGGCTCGGGCTGCTCCGCTTCCCCGACGTGCTCGCCCGGATGCACGCCGGCACGAAGCCGCAGGTGCTGGGCGTGCTGCTGATCATGATCGGCGGCGCGATCCGGCTGCAGGGCTGGTCGGCGACGTGGATGCTCCTGCTGGTCGCCGTCTTCCAGATGCTCACGGCACCGGTGAGCGCGCACATGATCAGCCGCGTGGCCTACCGGCGCCGGCACGTGCGGCGCGACCTGCTGCTGGTCGACGAGCTGCACACCGAGCGGCGGCCGGACCGGGTGTACCGCGGCGACGAGCCGGCCGACGCCCCGCCGGAGGAGCCGGGGCGGGCCCTGGCCGAGAGCCGCCGCGAGGAGCGGGAGGACGGGGCGCGCTGAGCGGCGCGCCCCGTCAGGTCCCGTTCCGGGCCCCGCCCGAGCCTGCGAGGGAAGGGGGAAAGGGAACCTTCAGCAGCGCTGGGCGCGGTTGACCGCGGAGACGACGGCCCGCAGCGAGGCGGTGACGATGTTCGGGTCGATCCCGACGCCCCACAGCACCCGCTCCCCGACGGCGCACTCGACGTAGGCGGCGGCGCGCGCGTCGCCCCCGGCGGACATGGCGTGCTCGGCGTAGTCGAGCACGCGGACGTCGACGTCGACGGTCCGCAGCGCGTCGACGAACGCCGCGATCGGGCCGTTGCCGCGGCCCTCGACGGTCACCGGTACGCCGGAGTCGACCAGCTCCACGACCATCTCGTCGAGCTGCCCGTCCCCGGAGGCGGTGTGCCGGTGCCCGCTGAGGGAGAACCGGCCCCACGGCGCGGCCGGGTCGGGCAGGTACTCGTTGCTGAAGGCGGTCCACATCTGCTGGGCGGTGACCTCGCCGCCCTCGTCGTCGGTGTGCCGCTGGATGACCGCGCTGAACTCGATCTGCAGCCGGCGCGGCAGGTCCAGGTGGTTCTCGGTCTTCATGATGTAGGCGACGCCGCCCTTGCCGGACTGGCTGTTCACCCGGATCACGGCCTCGTAGCTGCGGCCGACGTCCTTGGGGTCGATCGGCAGGTACGGCACCGCCCACGTCTGCTGCTCGACGGGGACGCCGGCGGCCTGCGCGTCGGCCTCCAGGGCCTTGAAGCCCTTGTTGATGGCGTCCTGGTGGGAGCCGGAGAAGGCGGTGTAGACCAGGTCGCCGCCGTAGGGGTGGCGCTCGTGCACGCCGAGCTGGTTGCAGTACTCGACGGTGCGGCGGATCTCGTCGATGTCGGAGAAGTCGATCTGCGGGTCGATGCCCTGGCTGAACAGGTTCAGCCCCAGGGTGACCAGGTCGACGTTGCCGGTGCGCTCGCCGTTGCCGAACAGGCAGCCCTCGATGCGGTCGGCGCCGGCCCGGTAGCCGAGCTCGGCGGCGGCGACGGCGGTGCCGCGGTCGTTGTGCGGGTGCAGGCTGAGGACCACGGAGTCGCGCCGGCCCAGGTTGCGGTGCATCCACTCGACCTGGTCGGCGTACACGGTGGGCTCGGCCATCTCGACCGTGGCCGGCAGGTTGAGGATCGTCGGCCGCTCGGGCGTCGGCTCCCAGACATCGGTGACGGCGTTGCAGATCTCGACGGCGAAGTCGAGCTCGGTGCCGGTGAAGGACTCGGGCGAGTACTCGAACCGGATGTCCGTGTCGCCCATCTGCTCGGCCAGCTTGCGCACCACCTGCGCGCCGTGGACGGCGATGTCGACGATCCCGGCCCGGTCGGAGCCGAACACGACCCGTCGTTGCAGGGTGGACGTGGAGTTGTAGAGGTGCACGATCGCCTGCTTCGCGCCCTGCAGCGACTCGAAGGTGCGCTCGATCAGCTCGTCGCGGGCCTGGGTGAGCACCTGGATCGTCACGTCGTCGGGGACCAGGTCGTCCTCGATCAGCTGGCGGACGAAGTCGTAGTCGGTCTGGCTCGCCGCCGGGAAGCCGACCTCGATCTCCTTGTAGCCCATGCGGACCAGCAGCTCGAACATCCGGCGCTTGCGGTCGGGCGTCATCGGGTCGATCAGCGCCTGGTTGCCGTCGCGCAGGTCGACGGCGCACCAGCGCGGCGCCTGCGTCGTCACGGTGTCCGGCCAGGTGCGGTCGGGCAGCGCCACGGGGGTGAAGGGGACGTAGCGCTGGATCGGCATGCCGGACGGCTGCTGGGGGTTGCGGACGTGCGGGTGGGTCTCGCTCATGGGGGAGGGCTCCTGGTGCGGGCTGCGTGCGCGGAGTGCGCACGGCTCCGGGGGCGGTCAGCGGACGCCGGGGACGCCGGAACCCCGCGGCGAGGAAGCCGACCTAGGAGAGGGCCTCGCCGCGGCGGGTAAGCAGGAGGCTGCCGCGCACGCGCCCACGGTAGCAGCGGGTCAGCCCACGTCGCAGGGAGGACGGCGCGTCGCGGCCGCCGGGGACGGCCTGGCGGATCAGTCCACGTCGCAGCGGCAAGGGCAGTCGTCGACGTGGAACGGCCGAAGGCCGTCGTCGCCCTCCGCGCAGGCCGGCGGGCACGTGCGGGCGAAGTCGGTCAGCGTCGGCAGCTCACCGGCGAGCCGCCTGCGCTCCAGGTCCTCGCGCCGTCGCTGCGCCGCCTCCGCTCGTCGGGCGGCGCGGCGTTCGGCGGGGGAGTCGCCGGCCCGGGGCGGCTGGTGGTCGTCGGGTACTCCCCGGAGCCGCCGCTCACCGTCTCGCGCGCTGCGTGAGAGGTCGAAGGTGTACCAGGGCTGCGGTCGGCTGTACCGCTCGGAGCCGTGCCACCACCCCTCGTCCGAGTGACGCGGATCGAGGTGCGCGGGGAAGCGCCGTCCCCCGTGGTCCCGGATGGCACGGTCGGACATCGGCAGCACCTCCGCGCCGTCCGCACCGATGAGCGCCAGCCGGAGCCGTGCCACGGCGAGGACGCCGAGCAGTGCCCCGACCGGCAGGTCACGTGCGCCCGCCTCGGCCGCGGCCAGCGTGGACTTCGCGACCCCCGCAGCAGCGGCCATCTCGCGCTGGGAGAGGTCCGCCACCCGGCGGGCGCGGCGGAGCATCCCGGCCAGCAGCTCCGCCCGATCACCCTCGTCCACGCCGGGGATCGTGGCCCGCGCCGGCGGCCCGGGGCAGATGCTCCTGTGGAAGCTAGTGCCCTGCCCACAGGGGTGGGCAGGGCACTAGTTCCGCGGAGCTCACCTGGTGCCGTCCGCACGTGCGGGGCGCAGCCGCAGGCGGCGGTCAGAACTCCTTGCGCAGGCGCAGCCGCAGGGGCCGGCCGTCCGGGTCGACCAGCAGCCGGTAGAGCGGTGTCGCCCACAGCCGGGTGTGCCAGGGCAGCTCCTCCGGGCGGTGTGGGTGGAGCCGACCGGGTGGACGTGGCCCGCGGCGACCCCCCTCGTGCCACTCGGCCAGGGCGCCCGCCCGCTCCTCGAGCGTGGCGACGAAGCGCGCCGGATCCACCAGCAGGTCGTCGTCGCTGCCGTCCTCGGCCAGGTCCAGGTGCTCGCGCGCCAGCTCCAGCCGCAGGTCCCGCGCGAAGGTGCGGGCGCCGTCCCCGGTTCCTCCCAGGTCCCGCGGCTCGCGGGGGTCGAGCGTGGTGTCGAGGACGGCGGTGGAGAGCTCGCTGTCGTGCGTCCAGGAACGCCGGTTGAAGTTGTCGCTGCCGATGCTGGCCCACACGTCGTCGACGACGCACACCTTGGCGTGCACGTACACCGGCGTCCCGGCGTGGTTCTCCACGTCGAAGACGTGCACCCGGTCCTGGCCTCCCGCCCGGACGCACAGGTCGATCGCCTGCCGGCGGCCCACGGTCTGGGGAGTCGCCGAGAACGCGCCCTCCTGGTCGGGGATGCGGGGCACGACCACCACCAGGTGGAGGTCGGGGTTGTCCCGGAGGGCGTCGGCGAACAGCTGGGCGACCTCGGAGGACCACAGGTACTGGTCCTCGAGGTAGACCAGCCGCCGCGCCCGCTTCACCGCCTTCGAGTAGCCGCGGGCGATCGAGCGCTCGCCCTCGGGGGCGAAGTCGTATCGCGGCAGGATCTTGGGGTAGGTGCGCAGGATCTGCACCAGGTGCGGGCCGGCCGGTGGGGGCGGCGGCAGCTCGGGCGGCAGCGGAGCGGGGTCCAGCCGGGCCCCGCGGAACCGGCCGACGACGTAGGCGATCGGGTTTCCCTGCACGGGGCTGGTCGGGTCGTCCCACCGCTCGCGGAAGCTGGTTTCCAGCACGGCGACCGCCGGGCCGCGGATCTCCGCCTGCACGTCGTGCCAGGGCGGGGTCGGCCCGTAGCCGGAGGCCATGTCCACCGCCTGGGGGTCCCCGTCGTGCCGCGCGTCGTCGCGGCGGCTGTGGCACAGGTCGATGCCCCCGGCGAACGCGACGTCGCGGGACGGGTCCGCGGGGCACCGGATGATCACGACCTTCTGGTGGTGGCTGCCGAACCGGCGCACGCGCTGGTCGAGCACGACCCGGCCGCCGTCGGCCTCGATCTCCCGGTCCAGCGAGCGGTTCTGCTCCTTGCTGTAGGAGAGCGCGTCCGTGTGCGAGCGCCACACCAGGCCGCGCACGTCGACGCCGCGGTGCGCGGCCGCGCTGAACAGCTCGTCGACGGTGGGCCCGTCGGGGCGCAGCCGCTCGTCGGGGTCGCCTCGCCAGTCGGTGAACCAGACGCGGTCGCCCTCGCCCAGCTGCTCGACCACCTCGACGAGCCGGTCGAAGTACGCCGCGCCGTGGACGAGCGGCCGGACCAGGTTGCCCTCGGTCCAGGCCGGCACGGCGGCACCGCGGTTGTGGCGCTCCTCCGAGGTGAGCAACCACCGGTGCGGATCGTCCACCCGGCGATCACATCGGTCGGGCGCACGAGATGCAACCGCTCGGCCCGTGGACCGCGTCGGTAGCCTTGTGACCCGTGGCCCTCGTCGTCCAGAAGTACGGCGGCTCGTCCGTCGCCTCCGCCGAGCACATGAAGCGCGTCGCGGAGCGGATCGTCGCTGCCAAGAAGAACGGCGACGACGTCGTCGTCGTGGTCTCCGCGATGGGCGACACGACCGACGAGCTGCTGGACCTGGCCAGCCAGATCACCGATACCCCGCCCGGCCGCGAGCTGGACATGCTGCTCACCGCCGGCGAGCGGATCTCCATGGCGCTGCTGGCCATCGCGATCTCCGAGCACGGCTACGAGGCGCGGTCGTTCACCGGCTCGCAGGCCGGCGTGATCACCACGTCCAGCCACGGCAAGGCGCGCATCATCGACGTCACGCCCGGCCGCCTGAAGTCGGCGCTCGACGAGGGCTCGGTCGTCATCGTCGCCGGGTTCCAGGGCGTCAGCCAGGACACCAAGGACATCACCACCCTCGGCCGCGGCGGCTCGGACACCACCGCCGTCGCCGTCGCCGCGGCGCTGAACGCCGACGTCTGCGAGATCTACACCGACGTCGACGGCGTCTTCACCGCCGACCCGCGCATCGTCCCCAACGCCAAGCGGCTGGACACCATCACCTACGAGGAGATGCTCGAGCTCGCCGCCTCCGGGGCGAAGGTGCTCATGCTGCGCTGCGTCGAGTACGCCCGCCGCTACGGCATCCCCGTGCACGTCCGCAGCTCCTACTCACAGCTCCCCGGCACCACCGTGACCGGCTCGATGGAGGACCTCACCGTGGAACAGGCGATCATCTCCGGCGTCGCGCACGACCGCTCCGAGGGCAAGATCACCGTGTTCGGCGTGCCGGACCGGCCGGGTGAGGCGGCGCAGATCTTCCGCGTGCTCGCCGACGCCGAGGTCAACATCGACATGATCGTGCAGAACGTGTCGGCCGAGGCCAGCAAGCTCGCCGACATCTCCTTCACGCTGCCCAAGAGCGACGGCCCGGCCGCGCTGGCCGCCCTGGAACGGGTCAAGCACACCGTCGGCTACACCGACGTCAGCTTCGACCAGCACATCGGCAAGGTGAGCCTGGTCGGCGCCGGCATGCGCTCGCACCCGGGTGTCTCCGCCAAGTTCTTCGGCGCGCTGGCCGACGCCGGGGTCAACCTGGAGCTGATCAGCACCTCGGAGATCCGCATCTCCGTGGTGTGCCGCGACACCGACGTCGACCTCGCCGTCCGCGCGGTGCACGATGCGTTCGACCTGGGCACCGAGGACGCCCAGGCCGTGGTCTACGGAGGGACCGGACGATGAGTGGCTTCACCCCCGGCGGCCTGCGGGTCGGCATCGTGGGCGCGACAGGTCAGGTGGGCCGCGTCGTGCGCGACATCCTGGCCGAGCGGAACTTCCCGCTGGCCGAGCTCCGCTTCTTCGCCTCGGCGCGGTCGGCCGGCAGCACCCTGCCCTGGGCCGGTGGCGAGATCACCGTCGAGGACGCCGCGACCGCCGACCCGACCGGGCTGGACATCGCGATCTTCTCCGCCGGCGCGACCACCTCCCGCGCCCAGGCGCCGCGGTTCGCCGCGGCCGGCGTGACCGTCATCGACAACAGCTCGGCGTTCCGCCGCGACCCGGAGATCCCGCTGGTCGTCAGCGAGGTCAACCCCGGCGACATCGCGAAGGCGCACGGCCGGATCATCGCCAACCCGAACTGCACGACCATGGCCGCGATGCCGGTGCTCAAGCCGCTGCACGACGAGGCCGGCCTGGTCCGCATCGTCGCCAGCACCTACCAGGCGGTCTCCGGCAGCGGGGTCGCCGGCGTGGAGGAGCTGCACGGGCAGGCGAAGGCCGTCGTCGACAAGGCCGACGAGCTCACCCACGACGGGACCGCCGTGGCCTTCCCGGATCCGGTGAAGTACGTCGCGCCGATCGCCTTCAACGTGCTGCCGATGGCCGGCTCGGTCGTGGACGACGGCTCGTTCGAGACCGACGAGGAGCAGAAGCTCCGCAACGAGAGCCGCAAGATCCTCGGCATCCCTGACCTCCGCGTCTCGGGCACCTGCGTGCGGGTGCCGGTGTTCACGGGGCACTCGCTCTCGCTCAACGTGGAGTTCGCGCGCGAGCTGACCGTCGAGCGGGCCACCGAGCTGCTGCAGGCCGCGCCCGGGGTGGAGCTCTCCGACGTCCCGAACCCGCTGCAGGCCGCCGGCCGCGACCCCAGCTACGTGGGCCGCATCCGGCAGGACCAGAGCGTGGACGGCGGCCGCGGGCTGGTGCTCTTCGTCAGCAACGACAACCTGCGCAAGGGCGCCGCCCTCAACACCGTCCAGATCGCGGAGCTCATCGCCGCCTCCCGCTGACCCTGGTCGGGCTCCTCCGCGGAGGAGCCCGACCAGGCGGGAGGATGGTCCCGTGAACTCCGCGGACCTGCCTGCCTCCCCGCAGCACGCCTGGCCGGGGCCGGACCTCTACACGCTGCGCGGGATGCTCGAGCTGGACCTGGCGCTCGAGCGCGGGGTGACGGTGGACGCCGCCCACGCCCTGCTGAGCGACGCCGTCGTCCACGCGTTCGGGCCGCGGTGGTACGAGTGGTTGACCGACGCGCTGGCCGCCGAGGGGCGGGACCAGGCACAGCTGTCCGCCATCCTCACCGACGACCCCCTGGCCGAGCGGGTGCTGGGGGCGCTCCGGGCCCGGATGCTCGCCGACGAGGAGGCGCCGGACCCGCCGGACGAGGAGTTCGGCTGGTACGCCTACGCCCCCGGCGACCCGCGGGGGAGCCGGGGGCGGCTCCGCCGGGCGGTCCTGCGGCGGAGGGAGAGCGCCCGTCTGGCACTGCTCGCTCCACCGCGCCCCCGCGTGGCCGGCCGGCGGCGCCGGGACCGCTAGGGCCGCACGTGGCGCAGGGCGAAGGAGAGCGCGACCTCGACCTGCCGGATCGTCTCCTCGATGACCAGCGACCCGTGGCCGGCGTCGAACCGGTAGACCTCGTGCGGCTTGCCCAGCCGCTCCAGCTCGCCCAGGTAGTTGTCGATCTGCCGGATCGGGCAGCGCGGGTCGTTCGCGCCGGCCACCACCAGCACCGGCGCGGCGACGGCGTCGACGTAGGTGATCGGCGAGGAGCGCACGTAGACGTCGCGCACCTCCTCCGGTGACCCGCCGAACAGCGCCCGGTCGTAGGCCCGCAGGCCCTCCATCTCGTCCTCGTACGCCGCGAGGTAGTCGGCCACCGGCACCTCGGCGATCCCGGCCGCCCAGCGCTCCGGCTGGGTGCCCAGCCCCAGCAGGGTGAGGAACCCGCCCCACGAGCCCCCGGTGAGGAGCGCGCGGGCCGGGTCGACGACGCCCTCGGCCACCAGCGCGTCGTAGACCGCCCCGATGTCCTCGAGCTCGGTGAGCCCCGGGCGCCCCGTGAGCGCGTCGCGCCAGGCCGAGCCGTAGCCCGTGGAGCCCCGGTAGTTCACGTGCACGACCGCGTAGCCGGCGTCGACGTAGGCCGCCCGGCGGGCGCGGTAGGAGTCGTCGTCGGCCGCCTCCGGGCCGCCGTGCACCAGGAACGCCGTCGCGAACGGGCCCTCACCGGCCGGGCGCACCAGCAGGGCGTGCACGTCGCCGCCCGGGCCGGGGACCCAGCGGTCCTCGACCGGGTAGGCGGCGGGCGGCTCCTCGTCGGAGACCGAGAGGACGACGGGGCCGTCGGCGCGGCGGATGACCGGCGGCCGCTCGGAGTTCGACCACGCCAGCTCCACCGTGCCGTCGGGGCGGGCGGTGGCGCCGCGGACGACGCCGGGCGGGGTGTCGAGCTTCTCCAGCGCGCCGGAGTCGAGGTCGTAGCGGTACAGCTCGCTGCGGGCGGCGTGGTCGTGGCCCACCAGCAGCGCGGAGCCGTCGGGGTACCAGCCGGCGGTCACATCGCCGGGCAGGTCGAGCACGATCTCCGTCTCGGTGTCGGCGGCGACGTCCCAGACCAGCAGCTCCTCGCGACCGCGCCGCTCGTGGCCGACCAGCAGCCGGCGGTCACCGGGGAGCGGGGCGAACTCCAGCGCGTGCAGCCCGCGTCCCTCGCCGTCCCACTTCTCCGCGACCACCGAGTCGTCGGCCGTGCGGAGCACCCGCAGCGCGGGGTAGCGCGGGTCGCCGTGCTCGGAGTGCGAGATGACCAGCAGCTCGTCGTCGCGGGTCAGCGCGTCCACCGAGGCGGGGTCGGGGTGCCGGTAGACCACCCGCGGCGTGCCTCCGGTGGGCGCCAGCCACAGCTCGCTGCCGTCGTCGGTGCTGCGGCCGATGGACACCAGGTCCCGGCCGATCTCCAGTCCCGCCGGGTAGGCGGGCCCCACCTCGGGGACGGCGACGGTGTCCTCGCCGCCGGTGAACGGCTGGGTCATCCAGACGCCGAACTCGTCGCCGTCGGTGTCGGCGAACCACCAGATCGTGTCGCCGTCACGGTCCAGCGTCGCGATCAGCGTGCCGTTGGGCCGGTCGGTGACCCGGCGGTGGGTGCCGGTCTCCCGGTCCCAGGCGTACTGCTCCACGACGCCGCTGACGTCGGAGCTGTACAGGTTGCGGTGCGGTGCCTCCTCGGCCCAGTCCGGCAGCGACACCCGGGGTGCGCGGAACCGGGCCTGCCAGCGGGCGGTGACCTCGGGGGGAAGGGCGGGGACGGTCTGCTCGGCGGTCACGCCACCATCTTCGCAGCGCCCCGGGAACGACCGGTGCCCCGGGAACGACTCAGGGGCCGCCTTGCGGCGGCCCCTGAGCGGAGGGTCGGGGTGACAGGATTTGAACCTGCGGCCTCGTCGTCCCGAACGACGCGCGCTACCAAGCTGCGCCACACCCCGAGGTGCGTCGACGAGTCTAACGCTCCACTGCGCGCGCCCCGGCGGCGGGTCAGGACGGCCGTGCGGTGAGGGTCAGCAGCGTCGCCTCGGGCGGGCAGGCGAACCGCACCGGGGCGTAGGGGCTGGTGCCCAGGCCGGCCGACACGTGCAGCCAGGTGCCGGCCGGGTGCTCCGGCGTGGGGGCCGCCCAGCGGTGCAGCCAGCGCACCCGGTGGCGGTCGATGCCGCAGTTGGTGACCAGCGCCCCGTAGAACGGCACCCGCAGCTGGCCGCCGTGCGTGTGACCGCACAGCAGCAGGTCGTAGCCGTCCGCGGCGAAGCGGTCGAGCACCCGCGGCTCGGGGGAGTGGGCCAGCCCGATCCGCACGTCGGCGCTCCGATCGGCCGGCCCGGCGACCAGGTCGTAGCGGTCCCGCTTCAGGTGGGAATCGTCGACGCCGGCGAAGACGATCCGCCGCCCGCCCACGGTGAGCTCACCGGCGGCGTTGGTGAGGTCCAGCCAGCCGCGCTCGCGCATGCCGTCGCGCAGGTCGCGCCAGGGCAGCTCGTCGCCGTGCACCCGCTTGTGGTCGCGCTTGAAGTACTTGAGCGGGTTCTTCGGGCGCGGGGCGTAGTAGTCGTTGCTGGCCAGCACGAAGGCGCCGGGCCGGTCCAGCAGCGGGTCCAGCGCGCGCAGCGTCGGCGGCACCGCGTCGAACCCCGCGAGGTTGTCCCCGGTGTTGATCACCAGGTCGGGCTCGAGGGCGGCGAGGCCCGCGACCCACTCCTGCTTGCTCCGCTGCCCGGCGGTCATGTGCAGGTCCGACAGCTGCAGGATCGTCAGCGGCGCCGAGCCCGGGGCCAGCACGGGCACCTCGAACCGGCGCAGCGTCCAGCGCCTGCGTTCGTAGAGGCTCGCGTAGGCGGTCACGGCCGCGCCCGAGGCGACGGCGGCGGTGGGGACGGCGGTGTACCAGCGCACCCGCCGAGCCTACGGGCGCCCCCCGGCGCGGCGTCGTGCGAGGCTGGACCCGTGCCCGACCTCAAGGAACAGCTGCGCGCCGACCTGACCACCGCCATGAAGGCCCGTGACGAGCTGCGCACCGCCACGCTGCGCATGGTGCTCGCCGCCGTCAGCGCCGAGGAGGTGTCGGGCAAGGAGGCCCGCGAGCTCACCGACGACGAGGTGCAGGCCGTGCTCCGGCGCGAGGCGAAGAAGCGCCGCGAGGCGGCCGAGGCGTTCGGCTCGGCCGGTCGCGCCGAGCAGGCCGCCCGCGAGCGGGCCGAGGGCGAGATCCTCGCGGACTACCTGCCGGCTCAGCTGGACGACGCCGACCTGGCCGCGATCGTCGCCGACGTCATCTCCCGGACCGGCGCCTCCGGCATGAAGGACATGGGGAAGGTCATGGGCGCGGCGAACGGCGTGGTCGCCGGCCGGGCCGAGGGCTCGCGGGTCGCCGCCGAGGTCCGCCGCCAGCTCGGCTGAGCGCCGCGCGACGGGAACGACGAAGGGCCGGACCTCTCGGTCCGGCCCTTCGTCGTCGCTCCGGTCAGTTCGTCGGGAGGTCCCCGGTCGGCTCCGGTGCGGTCGTGCCGGCGTCGGCCGGGGGCGGCACCTGGGGCTCCACCTGGGGCTCCACCGGCGGGGGTGCCGGCGTCTCGGGCTGGGTCTCCGGCTGCACGGGCGGCGGGGAGGTGGTGCCGCCCGTGGTGCCCGTCGTGCTCGACCGGTCCGCCGAGCGGCTCGACGTGGTGCCGGACCGGGAGACGCCGGCCCCCTGCGGGGCGGCGTCGACGCCGCGGCCGGCGTACTGGGGATCGGCGGGCGGGAACTCGGCCGCCGGCTGGTTGGTCAGGATCGGTGCCATCGCGGCCCGCCAGATGCCGGCCGGGAGACCGCCGCCGTAGCTGCCGACGTCGTTGGTGTCCCGCGGGCGGAACACCATGACGCTGGCGGTGTACTCCGGCGTCGAGCCCACGAAGGCCACCGAGTCCCGCTCGTTCACCGTGCCGGTCTTGCCGGCGATCTGGTGGCCGGGGATGTGGGCCCGGGCGCCGGTCTGCAGCCGGTTCCCGGGCTCGACGTCCTTGATCATCATCTGGTTCAGCGTGTCGGCGATGCCGGGCTCGATGACCTGCTCGCAGTCGTCGCCCTTCACCACCGGCTCGCCGTCCTCGCCGGTGAGCGGCTCGCCGTTCGGGGTGGTGATCGACAGCACCGGCGTGGGCGTGCACTTGACCCCGCGGGCGGCGATCGTCGCGTAGGCGTTGGCCAGGTCGAGCGGGCTCACGCCATCGGTGCCGTAGGCGAAGGACGGGCGGTTCTCGTCGATGATCTGCTGCGCCGGCGTCTGGGTGACCGAGTAGTCGAAGGTCATGCCCAGCCGCTCGGCCATCCGCACCGCCGGCTCGATCCGGCCCAGTGCGTCCTCCAGCGCGAGGAAGTAGGTGTTGGAGGACATGTAGAGCGCCTGCGTCATGGTCAGCGTGCGCGGGTACGAGCTGCCCACGTTGCCGATCGAGTAGGGCTCGATGCGCTGGGTCTCGGGGTCGTAGCTCTCGTAGACCTTCGACCGGTAGGGCTCGCTCGTGGTGATCGTGTGGCTGGCCGGGAGACCCATCTCCAGGGCGGCCGCGGCGACGAAGGTCTTGAAGGTCGACCCGGAGCCCTTGGTGGGGACGGTCGCGAAGTTCACCGACTCGCACTCGGGGCCGTCGCAGCCGTAGCGGCGGTTGACGCTCATCGCGAGCACGTGCCCGGTGCCGGGCTGGACGACGTCGTAGACGCCCACGGTGTCGGCGCCCATCGCCACGGTGTCCAGCACGGCCTGGTCACCGGCGGCCTGCATGTCCGGCCGCAGCGTCGTCTGGATGGTCAGCCCGCCCTTGTCCAGCTGGGCCTTCGTCAGACCGAGCTCCTGGATGAGGTACTGCCGGGTGAAGTCGCAGAAGAAGCCGCCGATCGCGGCGTCGATGCAGCCGTTCGGGGGCGCCTGGCCCGGAGCCACCTCCACCGGGGTGGGGGTGATCTCGGCCAGCTGCTCCGCGCTGACGTGACCCAGGTCGTGCATGCGCTGCAGCACCTGGTTGCGCCGGATCTGGGCGTTCTCCGGGTTGTTGATCGGCTCGTCGTAGAACGGCTTCTGCACCAGCCCGGCGAGCATGGCCGCCTGCGGGAGGGTGAGGTCGGCGGCGTTCACGCTGAAGTAGCGCTGGGCGGCGGCCTGGATGCCGTAGGCGCCCTGCCCGAAGTACACGATGTTCAGGTACCGGGTGAGGATCTCGTCCTTGGAGTAGGTGTCCTCCAGGGCGAGGGCCAGGCGGGCCTCCCGCAGCTTGCGGCCCACGGTCTGGGCGTCGGCGGCGTCCCGGTCCTCCGGCGTGGTGGCCGTCTGCAGCAGGGTCTGCTTCACCAGCTGCTGGGTCAGGGTGGAGCCGCCCTCCTGGACCTCGCCGGCGGCGACGTTCTTCACCAGCGCCCGCATCGTGCCCTGCACGTCCAGGCCGTTGTGGTCGTAGAACCGGGAGTCCTCGATGTCGACGAGCGCCTGCTTCATGACGTCGGCGATCTGGTCGGAGGTGACCGGCGTCCGGTTGTGCTCGTAGAAGTTCGTGATCAGCTGCCCGTCGGCGGCGAGCACCCGGGTGACGCCGGCCGGCGTCTTGTCGGTCAGCTCCACCGGCAGGGCGTCGAGCAGCGACACGGAGTTGCGTGCCGCCAGGCCGGTGCCCCCGATCCAGGGCAGCATGAGTCCGGCCAGCAGTGCGCCGGCGACGACGATCGTCGCGGCGAGCTTGGCGAGCAGACGGGTCCGGACACGCGCGTTCTCCGACATCGCGGCCAGGGTACGTCGCCCGGACGGGTGAGCGGAGCGCTCAGCCGCGGCGCGCGGGCAGGACGCGCGTCCGCGGCGTGCCGGTCGGCGTGTCGTGGTCGGGGCCGGTGAGGGCGTCGGCCATCATCCGCAGCCCGTCGAGGTCGTGGACGTCCCCGGCGGCGGCCGGCACCGTGCGCAGCGCGACGTCGGGGTGGGCGCTGGTGAAGCGGTCGGCCAGGTGCTGCTCCCGGCTCGCGAGCTGCATCCGGTCCGCGTGCACCCGCAGCGCCGCGGCCGCGAGCGCCGCGCCCTCGTCACCGCTCTCAGCGACCTCCTCGGCGGCGCCCTCCGCGCGGGTCGCCGACAGCGCCGTGGTGGCCGGGGGGTGCGTCCGGTTGACGACCAGTCCGGCCAGCGGCATCCCCTCGGCCGAGAGCCGGTCGACGAAGTAGGACGCCTCGCGCAACGCGTCGGGCTCCGGCGCGGCGACCACCACGAACGACGTGCCGGGGCGGCGCAGCAGCTCGAACGTCGCCGTCGCGCGCTCGCGGAACCCGCCGAACATGGTGTCCAGGGCCGCGACGAAGGCGGAGATGTCGCGCAGCAGCTGGCCACCGAGGATCTTGCTGACGATCCGGCTGAACAGCAGGAACCCGGCGCTGGCGAACTTGAAGCCGGCCCGGCTCGGCGCCATCAGCAGCCGGATCATCGTGCCGTCGAGGAACCGGCCCATTCGGTTGGGGGCGTCGAGGAAGTCCAGCGCCGACCGCGACGGCGGGGTGTCGACGATGATCAGGTCCCACCGGTCGCTGGCGCGCAGCTGCCCGAGCTTCTCCATCGCCATGTACTCCTGCGTGCCGGCGAACGACGAGGAGAGCGCTTGGTAGAAGGGGTTGTCGAGGATCTGCTGCGCGCGCTCGGGCGTGGAGTGAGCGGTGACGATGTCGTCGAACGTCCGCTTCATGTCCAGCATCATCGCGTGCAGCTCACCGGTCGCCCCAGGGACGTCCACGCGCCGCGGTTCGTTGTCCAGCTCGGTCAGCCCCAGGGACTGGGCCAGCCGCCGGGCCGGGTCGATGGTGAGGACGACGACGGTGCGCCCGGCCTCCGCCGCGGCCAGCGCCAGCGCCGCGGACGTCGTCGTCTTGCCCACCCCGCCTGCGCCGCAGCAGACGACGATGCGGGTCTGCCGGTCGGCGATCAGCGCGCCCAGGTCCATCGCCGGGGCCTGCCGGGGCGCCCGGGTGCGCGGCGCGGTGGCCGTGCCGGCGGCCATCAGGCGGCCACCTCCGTGCGCAGGTGCTCCTCGAGCCGCCCCGCCAGCTCGAACAGGCAGCCCAGGTCCATCGGGCCGGGCAGCAGCGGGATCTCGAGGCTGGGGCGGTCCAGCTCCGCGACCTGGGCCCGCAGGGCGTCCTGCGCCGCCCAGCGGCGGGCGTGCTCCACGACCTCGGCGACCAGCGCCTCGGCCAGCTGCTCGGCGCCCGGCAGGTGCGCGGCGTCCAGCGCGGGTGCGAGGTCGGCCCCGGTCAGCTCGCCGGCCGCCGCGCGGGACAGCGCGGCCGGAGGCAGCACCGGCTCGGTCGCCATGTTCACGATCACCGAGCCGATCGGCAGCCCGGCCGCCTCGAGCTCCGCGATGGCGTCCGCCGTCTCCTGCACCGGCATGTCCTCCAGGATCGTCACCAGGTGGACCGCCGTCTGCGGGGAGCGCAGCACCGCCATGACGCCGTCGCTCTGGGTCTTGATCGGACCGGAGCGGGCCAGCTGCGACATCTCCCCGGTGACGCCGAGGAAGCGGGTGATCCGGCCGGTGGGCGGCGCGTCGACGACGACGGCGTCGTAGACCAGCCTGCCGTCCCGCCGCCGGGTGACCGCCTCCTTGATCTTGCCGGTGATCAGCACGTCGCGGAGGCCCGGCGCGATGGCGGTGGCGAAGTCGATGGCGCCCATCTTCCGCAGCGCCCGGCCGGCCCGGCGGAGGTTGTAGAACATGTCGAGGTAGTCGAGGAGCGCCTCCTCGACGTCGATGGCCAGCGCCTTGACCTCGCCCCCGCCGCGGGCGACGGCGACCCGGCGCTCCTCGTAGGGCAGCGGCGGGGTGTCGAACAGCTGGGCGATGCCCTGCCGGCCCTCGGTCTCCACCAGCAGCACCGAGCGCCCGTCGGCGGCGAGCGCCAGGGCCAGGGCGGCGGCGACGGTGGTCTTGCCCGTCCCTCCCTTGCCGGTGACCACGTGCAGGCGCGGGGCGGCGGGATCTGGGCTCACCTGTCCCAGCGTAGGAGCAGGCGACGGGGACGGCCTGCCCGTGCCAGGTGGCGTGACGGGCATCGCGTCCGGCGGCTGCGCTAGCGTCGCGGTCATGAGCGAAACCGCCCGCCAGAAGTGGGAGTACGCGACCATCCCGCTGCTCATCCACAACACCAAGGCGATCCTCGACTCCTGGGGCGTCGACGGGTGGGAGCTGGTGACCGTGCTCCCCGGGCCCGGTGGGCCCGAGCAGCCGGTCGCCTACCTCAAGCGGCCGGTATGACGGCCCCGGCTCCGGGCTGGCACGCCCGGCTCGCCGAGCTGGGCATCCGGCTGCCCCCGGTGGCCGCTCCCGTCGCCGCCTACGTGCCGGCCGTGCGCACCGGCTCCCTGGTGTTCACCTCGGGGCAGCTGCCGTTCGTCGACGGCGGCCTGCGCCGCACCGGCAAGGTCGGCGGGTCGGTCGACGTGGAGGCCGCCGCGGCCGACGCGAAGGTCTGCGCGCTGAACGCGCTGGCCGCGATCGACGACCTCGTGGGGCTGGACGCGGTGGCGCGCGTCGTCCGCGTCGTGGGCTACGTGGCCAGCGTCGAGGGCTTCACCGGTCAGCCCCGGGTGGTCAACGGCGCCAGCGAGCTGCTCGGCCGGATCTTCGGCGACGCCGGTCAGCACGCCCGCAGCGCCGTGGGGGTGGCCGAGCTGCCGATGGGTGCCCCCGTGGAGGTCGAGCTCACCGTCGAGCTGCGATGACACCGCGATCCTCCGCATCGCACCGCGGCCAGGTGCCATCCGTCGTTGCGCTGAGCGTGTCCCGGTCCCTCGCCGGGAGGTCCTCCGGACCCCCGCTGCTCGTAACCGACGACTGCGTCGTGCGGCATGCCTGAGCCGAAGCAGGCCGCGACGGTGCTGCTGCTGCGGGACGGCGCGCCCGGGCTCGAGGTGTACCTGCTGCGCCGCACGAAGGGCATGCCCTTCGCCGGTGGCATGACCGCCTACCCGGGCGGCGGCGTCGACCCCCGGGACGGCGACACCGAGATCGGGTGGGCCGGGCCCGCGCCCGCGCAGTGGGCGACCGCCTTCGGCTGCGACGAGCGGACCGCCCGGGAGCTCGTGTGCGCCGCGGTGCGCGAGACGTTCGAGGAGGCCGGCGTCCTGCTCGCCGGGCTGCCCGACGGGACCGTCGTTCCGGACGTCTCGGGGGAGGACTGGGAGGACCAGCGCCAGGCCCTGCTCAGCCGCGAGCTGTCGCTGGCCGGGCTCCTGGCCGGTCGGGGGCTGGTGCTCCGGTCGGACCTGCTGCGGCCGTTCGCGCACTGGATCACCCCACCGGTCGAGCCGCGGCGCTACGACACCAAGTTCTTCGCTGCCGCGCTGCCGGTCGGGCAGGAGGCGCGCGACGTCTCGGGGGAGGCCGACGAGGCCGCGTGGCTGGCACCCGCCGCCGCGCTCGCCGAGCTGGAGGCCGGCACCCGCCCGATGCTGCCGCCGACGTCGCACACGCTCGGCCAGCTGGTGGCCTTCCCCGACGTCGCGGCCGCCCTGGCCGGCTCGCCGCCAGAGCCCCTGCAGCCGATCAGCCCGCGTTTCGAGGAGACGCCCGACGGCCGCTGGGCGGTGCTGCCCGACGGCACCCGCATCCGGCTGGCCGTGCCGCTCCCCTCGTGAAGCGGTGAACGCGAGAGGCCCAGAACCGATGCGGTTCCGGGCCTCTCGCGTTCAGGCGTGCGTCAGCGCGCGCGGCGGCGCAGGCGCTCCTCGTCGAGGACGACGACGGACTTGCCCTGCAGCTGGATCCAGCCGCGGTGCACGAAGTCCGCCAGCGCCTTGTTGACCGTCTCGCGGGAGGCGCCGACCAGCTGGGCGAGCTCCTCCTGGGTGAGATCGTGCTTCACGCGCAGGCCGTCGGTGTCGCGGCTGCCGAAGCGGTCGGCCATCTGCAGCAGCGCCTTGGCCACGCGGCCGGGGACGTCGGTGAAGATGAGATCGGCGACCGAGTCGTTGGTGCGGCGCAGGCGCCGGGCCAGCACGCGGAGCAGCTGCTCGCCGATCTCCGGGTGCGCCTCGATCCAGGGCAGCAGCACCGACTGCGGCATCCGGGCCAGCTTCACGTCGGTGACGGCGGTGGCGGTCGCGGTACGCGGACCGGGGTCGAAGACCGACAGCTCACCGAACTGGTCGGAAGGTCCCATGACCGCGAGCACGTTCTCCCGGCCGTCGGGCGACCGACGGGAGAGCTTGATCTTGCCGGTCATGACGATGTAGAGGCTGTCGCCGGGCTCGCCCTCGTTGAAGACCACCCGGCCCCGGGGGAGGGTGATCGTCTCGAGGCGACTGATGACGGGGTCCACCGCGTCCTCGGAGAGCCCCTGGAAGAGCCCCGACTGAGCCAGCACCTCGTCCACTGCACGTCCTCTCGCACTGTCCTCGGACGCAGGGGTGCCCGCGTCCGGAGCGAGTCTAGGCGGCTGTGCGGTCAATCACCCGTTCGGTGGGCGGCCGCGTCCCCCCATGGAGCGAGTGGCCTCCCTGCAGGGGCCCGCCGCGAGCGTGCGAGCGGTGGGGGGCAGGGAGGTCCTTCCTCAGACCAGCGGGGGGTTCTGCGAGCGCCGGACGCGGTGGCGGCGACGGCGCCAGCGGAACAGCGCCCGCCGGATGCCCGAGGTGGCGAGCGTGTCGACCTCGCCGGGCGTCGCGGTGTCCAGGAACTCGCTGACCTCGCGGGGGGACGCCGGGCGGCGGAGGGGCTCCTCGACCCGCTCCATCACCAGCAGGAACGCGATCAGCAGCGGTGGGAACAGGATGACACTGAGGGCGACCATCCCGACCTCCTCTGCGTCGTCGGCGGAACGGGGAAGCGGTCCGTCCTCGATCATGGCACGCCGGGAGAGGGTCAGCAGCTCCGCATACCCTCGACCGCGTGTCCGCACCCGCGTCCTCACCGGCCTACGCACGCCCCACCCGGGCCCGGCGCCCCACCGCAGCCGCACTGACCGGGGCGTCGCCGTACGACCCGGCGGAGACGCCGCTGGCCCGCACCCGCCGGGCCCGTCGCATGGCCCGCGAGCTGGCCGCGATCCATCCCGACGCCCACTGCGAGCTGGACTTCACCAACGCCTTCGAGCTGCTGGTCGCCACGGTGCTGTCCGCGCAGACCACCGACAAGATGGTCAACAAGGTGACGCCCACGCTCTTCGCGCGGTATCCCGACGCGGTCGCCCTCGCCGGCGCCGACCGGGAGGAGCTGGAGACCATCCTCAAGCCCACCGGCTTCTTCCGGGCCAAGGCGAACTCGGTGCTGGGCTTGAGCCAGGCCCTGGTCGAGCGCTTCGACGGCGAGGTGCCCGCCCGGATGGCCGACCTGGTGACCCTGCCGGGCGTCGGGCGCAAGACGGCGAACGTCGTGCTGGGCAACGCCTTCGGTGTCCCGGGGCTCACCGTCGACACCCACTTCGGCCGGCTGGTGCGCCGGTTCGGCTGGACCGCGGAGGAGGACCCGGTCAAGGTCGAGGCGGAGATCGCGCAGCTGGTGCCGAAGAAGGAGTGGACCGACTTCAGCCACCGGGTGATCTTCCACGGCCGGCGCGTGTGCCACGCGAAGAAGGCGGCGTGCGGCGCCTGCGGCCTGGCGCAGTGGTGCCCCTCGTTCGGCATCGGCCCGGTCGACCCCGAGGTGGCGCTGAAGCTCGTGAAGACCCCCTCCGCCTCGGACACCGAGTGATGCGCCGGGTCCTGGCCGCCGCCGGGGCGGCGCTCGCGCTGCTGATGGCCGGCTGCACCGCCGAGGAGCAGCCCGAGGCCACGCCCGCGACGACCGCGGCCCCGTCGTTCACGCCGTGCCCCGACCAGCCCGACGTCGAGGCCGCCGGGGCCGAGCGGCTGCCGGCGCTCGCCTTCGACTGCCCCGGCGGTGGTTCCCTCGACCTGGCCAGGGCACCGGGCGTGCCGACGGTCGTGAACCTGTGGGGAAGCTGGTGCTCGCCGTGCCGGGAGGAGATGCCGGTCCTGCAGGAGTTCGCCGACCTCGCCGGCGACCAGGTGCGGGTGGTCGGGGTGATCAGCAAGGACGGGCTGCCGCAGGCCGGCTCGTTCGCCGAGGACGCCGGCGTCACGTTCCCCAGCGCCTACGACCGGACCGGGGAGCTGATGGCCGAGCTCGGGATCAACTTCCTGCCCTTCACCTACTTCGTCGACGCCGGCGGCGCGCTGGTGCACACCGAGGCCGGCGCGGTCGCCTCGGTGGACGAGCTCCGCGGCCTCGTCGCGGACCACCTCGGGGTGCAGCTGTGACCGCCGGGGCGGCCACCGACGGCCTGCCCGAGTACCTGCTCCGGCTGCTGGAGCGGGCCGACGACCTCCCGCTGCGCCACCGCATGCCGCAGGCCACCGCCACCGCCCGCCGCTCGGCGGTCCTCATCCTCTTCGGCGAGGGCCCGGCCGGGCCGGACATCCTGCTGATCGAGAAGTCCGCACACCTGCGCAGCCACGCCGGGCAGCCCGCCTTCCCGGGCGGCGGCGTCGACCCGGGCGACGACTTCCCGGTGGGCACGGCGTTGCGCGAGGCCCACGAGGAGGCCGGGATCGACCCCGACGGCGTCCGGGTCCTCGCCACCCTGCAGGAGCTGTTCCTGCCGCCGTCGAACCGGCTCGTCGTGCCGGTCGTGGGCTGGTGGGACGACCCGCGCGACGTCACGGTCGGCGACCCGCACGAGGTGGCGCGGGTCGCCCGGGTGCCGCTGGCCGACCTCGTCGACCCGGCCAACCGCTACCGCGTCCGGCATCCGGCGGGCTTCGTCGGGCCGGCGTTCGGCGTGGCCGACATGGAGGTGTGGGGCTTCACCGCCGGCCTGCTCGACGCGATCCTCGAAGCCGCCGGGCTGGCGCAGCCGTGGGACGCCACCGACGTGCGGCCGATCCGCCCGGAGCGGCTGCGCCCGTACACGCTGCCGGGCTCGGGGGACGACGACCCCGCCGGCGACTCCGCCGCGCCGACCGTCGCCGATCCCGCGCCCGGCGTCGCCCCGGCGCGTACGGTTCGGCCCCGATGAGCGGTGAAAGGACCACCTCCTCCCCGTCCCTCGCCGGCTCGGGGCGGGGCCCGGGAGGCGGCCAGGGCATCGGCGGGAAGGTCGTGGCGGTCGTCGCGGTGCTGGTCCTGCTGGTGACCGGCTGCGGTGGCGCCGGGGGGCAGGAGGTGACCGCGGCGCCGGTCGCCGAGGGGCTCGGTGAGGTGACGATCGCCGACGACGGCGTCCAGGAGGTCACCCTCCAGACCCAGGACGACTACGTGTTCACCCCCGACCGGTTCACCGTGTCGCCGGGGCGGGTGCGGCTGACCCTGGTGAACGTCGCCGAGCAGATGCCGCACAACCTCGAGTTCACCGACGAGGAGCTGCCCGAGCCGATCGACGCCGGGATCTCGATGCTCGCCGCGGGCGAGGAGAAGACGATCGAGTTCGAGGTGTCGACGCCGGGGGAGTACCCGTTCTCCTGCACCTTCCACCTCCAGCTGGGGCAGGTGGGCACGATGACGGTCAGCGGGTAGCGGTGTCCCTGGTCGACCTCCTGCTCATCATGCTGGCGCTGCTGTTCGCGCTGTCCGGGTTCCGGCAGGGCCTCCTGGTCTCGGCCACCTCGATCGTCGGCTTCCTGGCCGGGGCGGTCCTCGGGGCCCAGCTGGCGGGGCCGGTGGCCGACCGGATCGACGGCTCCAGCGTCAGCCGGGTCTTCGCCGCGCTCGTGGTGGTGCTCGCCGGCGCGCTGCTGGGCCAGATCCTGGCCGGGGCCGCGGGCCGGGCGCTGCGGTCCCGCGTCACGTGGGAGCCGGCCAAGATGGTCGACTCCGTGGCCGGCGCGGTCGTCTCGGCGGCGGCGGTCCTGCTGGTCGCCTGGATGGTCGCCTCACCGCTGGCGAGCTCGCCGTTCCCCGAGGTGGCCGGCCAGGTCCGCCAGTCGGCGCTGGTGCAGGCCGTGGACCGGGCGGTCCCCGACGAGGTCCGCACCGTCTACGAGGACCTGCGGGAGGCGATCGACCGGAGGGGGCTGCCCGACGTCCTCGACCCGCTCACCCCCACCCAGGCGCGCGACGTCCCGGCGCCCGACCCGGCGCTGCAGGAGAGCGCGGTGGTCGCCTCGGTGCAGGGGTCCGTGGTGCGGATCCGTGGGGTGGCGCCGTCCTGCTCCCGGCAGATCGACGGGTCCGGTTTCGTCTACGCGCCGGAGCGGGTGATGACCAACGCCCACGTGCTGGCCGGCGTCACCGCGCCGGTGGTCGTCGCCGAGGGCAGGGAGTACGACGCGATCCCGGTCGTGGTCGACGAGGAGATCGACGTCGCGGTCCTCGCGGTGCCGGGGCTGCCGCAGGTGCCGCTGTCGTTCACCCCGCAGCCGGCCGATTCGGGCGACGACGCGATCATCATGGGCTACCCGGGAGGTGGACCGCTGTACGTCGGTGCCGCCCGCGTGCGGGACCGCGGCGAGATCAGCGGTCCCGACTTCCGCAACACGCAGACCGTCGTCCGCGACGTCTACGCCCTGTACGGACAGGTGCGCGCCGGCAACTCCGGTGGCCCCCTGTTCGCCCCCGACGGCAGCGTCCTCGGAGTCGTGTTCGCCTCGGCGATCGACGACCCGCAGACCGGCTACGCGCTCACCGGACCGGAGGTCGCCGCGGCCGCCGATGCGGGCAGCGTCGCGCGCACCGAGGTGGCGACGGGCTCCTGCGAGTAAGAGGACCCCGCTGCTCCCCACCACTCGCTTCGCTCGTGCCGGGTCCCTGCAGCGGGGCCGTTCCAGCGGGTCACTTGGCCCAGTCGGCGATGGCCCGGGTGACCTCGTCGGGGGCCTCCTCCTGCGGGAAGTGGCCGACCCGGGGCAGCTCCCGCCACTCGTAGGCCCCCGCCACGTAGCGGCCGGACCCGCGCGCCGTACCCGGCAGCACGTACGGGTCGAGCGCACCGTGCAGCTGCAGGGTGGGCGCCGTGATCGGGGCCGCCATCCGCCGGGCGTACCGGAGACCGTCGGGCCGCAGCTGGGACCGGCCGGCCCAGCGGTAGTACTCCATCGCCCCGTACGCGGCCTGCGGGATGCGCGCCGCCGCGCGGTAGCGGTCCACGGCCGCCGCGAACTCCGCGGTGCGCGCCCACTCCGGCCCGGCCCAGCGCTGCATCAGGTCGGCCACCGGGTCGTCGTCGACCCGGGTCAGCCGCCGTTCGGGCAGCCGGGGCACCTGGAAACCGAGCGCGTGGCGCATCGCCCGGCGCTGGCGGCGGTCGGCCATACCGGCCCGCAGCAGCCGGGGGTGGGCCATCGACACCACGACCAGCCGGCGGACCACCCGCGGGTGCAGCGCGGCCGCCGTCCAGCCCAGCAGGCCGCCCCAGTCGTGGCCGACGACGACCGCATCGCGTTCCCCGAGCGCCCGCACCAGCGCCGCGACGTCGGCGGAGAGGGTCGGCAGGTCGTATCCGCGAGGTGGCTTGTCGCTGGCCCCGTAGCCGCGCAGGTCCGGCGCGACGACCCGGAACCCCGCCCCGGCCAGGGCCGTGAGCTGGGCGCGCCAGGTCCACCAGAACTGCGGGAAACCGTGGAGCAGCAGCACGAGCGGCCCGTCACCGGCCTCCGCCGTGTGCAGCCGCACCCCGTTCGCGGAGATGTCGCGGTGGGTCCAGGGCCCCGGCAGCAGCACGCTGACGGCGTCGGGACGGCCGTCCGGAGGGACGGTCACCGAGTCAGACCCGGTAGGTCTCGTTGCCGCGCAGCTCCACCTTGCCGCCGTTCACCACGGGGACGTCGCGGTGGCGCGCGCCGGGCGCCTCGCGGTGCATCACCTCGGGCAGCTCGCGCAGCGACTCGATCGTCCGCTCGGGCTTCTCGATCTTCTTGATCAGCCGCTTGCCGATCAGTGCGAGCACGCCGGCGACGAGCAGCAGCACGACCCAGACGATGAGGTAGGACAGCCAGCGGGGCACGCCCAGCGCGGTGAGCCCCTCGGCGAGGGCGATGAAGAGGAAGAACATCGAGAAGCCGGCGACGACGCCCGCCGCGCCGAACATCCCGCCGCCGATGGCGCCCTTCTTCGCGGACGTGCCGATCTCGGCCTTGGCCAGCTCGATCTCACCGCGCACCAGCGTCGAGACGTCGGCCATCGCGCTCTGCACCAGCGTGCCGATCGAGGGCTCGGCCGCCGCGCTGCTCCCGTCGGTTCGGGTCGTCGACACACTGTGGGCCACGGGTGGCTCCTCCTTCGGTGGAACTGCTGGTCGGGACGATCGTGCCCCATGGCCAGCGGGACCGCGTCCCGGTGCCTGCAGACGCGGTGGGGCGGGAGGGCATAGGAGGCTCTACCTGCGTGCCCGGGGTCCGAGGCGCAGGTAGAGCTTCCTATGTCTGGGAGGTCAGCCCTCCGCGGGAGTGGCGGGCAGCTTCTCCTTGATCATGTTCATCACCGACGAGTCGGTCAGCGTGGTGACGTCGCCCAGCTCGCGGTTCTCGGCGATGTCGCGCAGCAGCCGGCGCATGATCTTCCCGGACCGGGTCTTGGGCAGCTCCTGCACCACCATGATCTGCCGCGGCTTGGCGATCGGGCCGATGTCCTTGGCGACGTGCGTCTTGAGCTGCTGGACCAGCTCGTCGCCGGAGTCCTCGGCGTTCCCCCGGAGGATGACGAACGCGACGATGCCCTGGCCGGTGGTCGGGTCGCTGGCCCCGACGACGGCGGCCTCGGCGACCGTCGGGTGGCCGACCAGCGAGGACTCGACCTCGGTGGTGGAGATGCGGTGGCCCGACACGTTCATCACGTCGTCGACCCGGCCGAGCAGCCAGATGTTGCCCTCGGCGTCCTTCTTCGCGCCGTCACCGGCGAAATAGACGTTCTTCCCGAAGCGCGACCAGTAGGTGTCGACGTACCGGTCGTCGTCCCCCCAGATCGTGCGCAGCATCGACGGCCACGGCTCGGTGAGCACGAGCAGCCCGGTGGAGTCGTCGGTGAGCTCGTTGCCCTCGTCGTCGACGACCTTGGCGGAGATGCCCGGGAACGGGTGCTGGGCGGAGCCGGGGGTGAGGGTGGTGACGCCGGGCAGGGGCGTGAGCATGTGCGCCCCGGTCTCGGTCTGCCACCAGGTGTCCATGATCGGGCAGCGGCCGCCGCCGATGTGCTCGTGGTACCAGAGCCAGGCCTCGGGGTTGATCGGCTCGCCGACCGAGCCGAGCAGCCGCAGGGAGGTCAGGTCGAAGCCGGCCGGGACCTCCTCGCCCCACTTCATGAACGTGCGGATGACCGTGGGCGCCGTGTAGAGGATCGTGACGCCGTACTTCTGGATCAGCTCGAACCAGCGGCCGCGGTGCGGGGTCTCGGGTGTGCCCTCGTACATCACCGAGGTGGCGCGGTTGGCCAGCGGCCCGTAGACGATGTAGCTGTGGCCGGTGACCCAGCCGACGTCGGCCGCGGTCCAGAAGACGTCGGTGTCGGGCTTGAGATCGAACGTGGCCCAGTGGGTGTAGGCGACCTGGGTGAGGTAGCCGCCGGACGTGTGCAGGATGCCCTTCGGCTTCGCCGTCGTCCCCGACGTGTACATGATGTACAGCGGGTGCTCGGCGTCGAAGAACTCGCACTCGTGCTCGGCGGACTGCCGGCCGACCACGTCGTCCCACCACAGGTCGCGGCCCTCGGTCCACTCCACGTCCTGCTCGGTGCGCTTGACCACGACGACGTTGCGGACACCGGGGCTGCGGCCCACCGCGTCGTCGACGGCGGGCTTGAGGGCGCTGGGGGCGCCGCGGCGGTACCCGCCGTCGGCGGTGATGACCAGGACGGCGCCGGCGTCGTCGAGCCGGCTCGCCAGGGCGTCGGCGGAGAAGCCGCCGAAGACCACCATGTGCACCGCGCCGATCCGGGCGCAGGCGAGCATCGAGATGATCGCCTCGGGGATCATCGGCAGGTAGATGGCGACCCGGTCGCCGGCCCGCACACCGAGCTCGGTCAGGGCGTTGGCGGCCCGGCAGACCTCGTCCTTGAGCTGGGCGTAGGTGATCGTCCGGGTGTCGCCCGGCTCGCCCTCCCAGTGGTAGGCCACCTGCTCGCCGTGGCCGTCCTCCACGTGCCGGTCCACGCAGTTGTAGGCCACGTTGAGCCGGCCGCCGACGAACCACTTCGCGAACGGCGGGTTGCTCCAGTCGAGCACGGTGTCCCACTCCTGGTCCCAGCTCAGCCGTCGCGCCGCGGACTCCCAGAACGCCAGCCGGTCGCGGGCGGCCTCCTCGTACACCTCGGGGCCCACGTTGGCCTGGGCGGCCAGGGCCTCGGGCGGCGCGAAGGTCCGGCCGTCCAGCTGGGGCGTCTCGCTCATGTGGTCCTCCCGGGTCCGGTGCCGCGGTGGGCCCGCGGCCGTGCAACGTGTGCCACGACACACCGTATGGCGGACAGTGCTCCGGCGTCTGCCCCACGCGAGCCCCCGAGCGACGACCGGCCACACTGGGCCGGTGAGCGGTCGCCAGGCGCAGGTCGCGGCCCGGATCCCGGGTGCGGCGGCGCTCGGCCTGGTGCCCCCGGAGGGCGCCCCGGTCGTTCCGGCGACCGCGTTCGCCGACCGGGTGTGGCTGACCGACCTGCTCGCCGGCCGGGCCCGCGGCGGCAGCCGCCGGGTGCACGCCACGGTGTGGTGGTACTCGGCCTCCGCCGTCCTCCTGGCGCCGCTGCTGGCCGGGCTCGCGGTCGGGCGTCCGCTCTCCGGCCGCCTCCCCGACGTCGCCGTCGCCCTGAGCCCGGGCGGTCTCCCGCTCGCCGCCGTCTCCTCGCGGGGGGACGACGACCCGGCGGCGGGGCTCCGCGAGACGCTCGGCGACGTCGTCCCCGCCCTGGCGGACGTCGCCGGGATGCGCGAGCGGCCGCTCTGGGCGATCGCCACCGACTCGCTGGCCAACGGGCTGCTGGGCCTCGGCCGCGCGCTGGGCGACGTCCCGGCGGTGACCGCGCTGGCCGCGCCGCTGGCCCGGGCGGTCGGCGCGCCGCTGCCGGCTCCCCGCTACGTCGACGTCGGCGGTGCGCGGTTCACCGCCCGGGTGTCCTGCTGCCTGGTGGACCGGCTGCCGCCCGGTGCGAGGTGCCTGTCCTGCCCCCGCCGCCCCCCGGCGGAACGGCAGGTGCTCCTCGAGGACGCGGCCACCCGGCTGCCGGGCTGATCCGTCGCTGTCGGTGCCGCGACGACGTCGCACCGCGAGGCTTCGCGCGAGATGATCGACGGAGGCGACGAGAGCGGAGGTCAGCGATGCCCGTGATGCCCGCCGCGTTCCTCGGCCACGGCAACCCGATGAACGCGCTGGAGAGCAACCGCTACACGGAGGCCTGGCGGGCCTTCGGGCGGTCGGTGCCCCGGCCCCGGGCCATCCTGGTGATCTCCGCCCACTGGTACGTGCAGGCGACCGCGCTCACCGCGATGCCGCGGCCGCGCACCATCCACGACTTCTTCGGCTTCCCGCGGGAGCTGTTCGACGTCCGGTACGAGCCCCCGGGCCTGCCGGAGCTGTACGACGAGGTGGCCGACATCGTGCACCCGACGTGGGTGGGGGCCGACCTCGACAGCTGGGGCATCGACCACGGCGCGTGGTCGGTGCTGGCACACGCCTTCCCCGACGCCGACGTCCCGGTGGTGCAGCTGTCGATCAACGCGCTCAAGTCCTTCGACTACCACCTCCAGCTCGGGGCGGCGCTGGCGCCGCTGCGCGAGGACGGGGTGCTGGTCATCGGCAGCGGCAACGTCGTCCACAACCTCGGCGGGGTCAGCCGCGCGCTGCCGGACGCCGGGTTCGACTGGGCGCAGCGGTTCGACGAGGCGGCGAAGGAGTGCATGCTGACCGACCCCACCGACGTCGGCCGTCTCGACGGGCACCGCGACTTCGACCTCGCCGTCCCGACGCCGGACCACTTCCTGCCGCTGCTCTACGTGGCCGGCATGGCGGGCGCGACCGACGCGCCGGTGGACGTGCTGGTCGACGGCTACGCCTACGGCTCGCTGTCGATGACCGCCTACACCGTCGGCATGGACGCCCCGGAGGCGGCGGGGTCGGGCGTCGCTGCGGCGCTGCCCGACGGCCCGCCCCCGGACGGCGCCAACATCTGATGGACCACCGACCAGGCATAGGAAGCTATGCATGCGTTTCCGGCGCGAGAACGTATGCATAGCTTCCTATGCCCAGTGGGTCGCTATGCGGTGCGGGGTTCCTCGTCGGCGGGGCGGTGCAGATCGGTGATCCGGGGGAAGGGGCGCGTCGAGAAGACCGCCTCGACCGGTACGCCGAAGAACTCGGCGATCCGCAGGGCCAGGTGCAGGCTCGGGTTGTACTCGCCGCGCTCCAGGTAGCCGACGGTCTGGTAGTGGACGCCGAGGGCGTCGGCGAGCTCCCGCCGGGTCACCTGCTGCTCGGCGCGCAGCAGCGATATCCGGTTGTGGACGGCGTCGCCGGAACGGTCGCCGGCGGGGCGATCAGGAGCCACCGATCAGCGCACCCACTGCAGGGTGGCCTCCCGGGCCGCCTGCACCTGCGACCCGGACTGCCGGCGCGCCATCCGGCGCAGCACCCGGGGGGTGACCAGCGCGCCGAACACGGCCCAGGCGGCCAGGACCACGACGGTGAGGCCGGTGCGCCACGAGTCGCCGAGCTCGAGGGTCGCCGCCGCGTCGGGGAGGAACGCCGAGCGCAACCCCAGGCCGATCCAGTAGATCGGGAAGACCTGCGCCACGGCCTGCACCCACCCCCACATCAGCGTGATCGGGAAGAAGATCCCCGAGATCGCCGTGAGGACCAGTACCGGCAGCATGCCCCAGCTGCCCACCTTCTGCGTGCTCGGCACGACCGCCCCCAGGATCATGCCCAGCGGCAGCGTGGCCAGCAGCCCGAGCACGACCACCCAGGCGACGGTGAGCCACCCCGACGCGCCGCCGTGCATCAGCCCGTCGAAGAGCAGGAAACTCGGCACCAGCACGGTCAGCAGCGACGGGAACAGCGAGAGGGAGTGGTAGGTCAGCTGCCCGGTCACGTACCCCGGCATGCCGTGGGGGAGCGCCTTGTGCCGCAGCAACGTGCCGTCCTCGCGCTCCATGGCCAGCGCGAAGGCCGGACCGATCACCACACCGAAGGCCAGCAGCGCGCCGAGGATGCTGGGCAGCGCGTACGTCGGGTACATCAGCCCGGTGCCCTCGAGCTCGTTGTCCCGGTTGAACCAGAGGTAGAGCAAGGTGCCGACGGCGGTGAACAGGTAGAAGCCCTGGTCCTGCGGGCTGCGCAGGCTCAGGACGAACTCCGTCCAGCCCCGCTGGAGCCCCAGACCGATCGCGTGCCGGGTGGCGTTCATCGGGTGACCTCCTCCAGGACCGGGTCGGCCGGGCGGCCGGACTCGAAGCGCTGCACCATCGCCAGGTAGGTGTCCTCGAGGCTGGCGCGGCGGACCTCGAGGTCGGTGAGCCGGTCGCCGTGCTCCTCGAACAGCCGGCGGACGAAGGGGACGACGTCGTCGGTGGGGTGCACGTAGCGTTCCGCGCCGCAGGCCCAGCGCACCTCCGCCGTGCCGGCGACCTGGCGGGTGAGCTCGTCGGCGCTGCCGGCGGCGACGATCCGGCCGTGGGCCAGGATGAGGATCCGGTCGGCCAGCTTCTCCGCCTCGGCCAGGTCGTGGGTGGTGAGCAGGATGCTCGTGCCCTCCAGGTCGGAGAGCCGGTGCACCAGCTCGTGGAAGTCCCGCCGCGCCTGCGGGTCGAAGCCGGCCGTGGGTTCGTCGAGGAAGAGCAGCTCGGGCCGGCCGATGATGCCGACGGCCACGTCGAGCCGCCGGCGCTGGCCGCCGGAGAGGGTGCCGATCTTGCGGTCGGCGTGCTCGTCGAGGCCGACGGTGGCGATGAGCTCGTCGACGTCGTAGGGGCGCCGGCGCTCGGGTGTCGAGTAGGGCGTGAAGTAGCCGCCGAGCTGGGTGAGCAGCCGGCGCGGCGTCCAGCGGGCGTGGTCGCGCCAGGACTGCAGCACCACGCCCACCCGGGCCCGCCACGCGTCGCCCGCGGTGGCCGGGTTCTCCCCCAGCACCCGGACCTCCCCGGCCGAGGGCAGCCGGAAGCCCTCCAGGATCTCGATCGTCGTGGTCTTGCCGGCCCCGTTGGGGCCTAGCAGGCAGACGACCTCGCCGGGGTGGACCTCGAGGTCGACGCCGGAGAGGACTTCCTGCTCGCCGTAGGTCATCCGTAGCCCGCTGGTCCGGACGACCGGTTCACCTGCCGTGTCCCGCTGAGGACCCATACCGCCACACCCCTGTGCGCTCGTCGGTGCGGCCGATAGTAGGAGTACTACATCGAGAGCACAAGTGCATACGGAACGGCGGTGGCTCTCACGCCGTGTAGCGACTCACGTGCGAGTCGTAGCGACCCCCCGCGTGGACGAACGGATCCGCCACCGCGCCCGGAGCGCGCTCAGCGGGCATCCTGCGGAGGCCGACGTCGCGCTGGCCACCTGCGGCGGTGAGTTCGACGACGCTGCGGGGACCAGCACGGAGAACACCGTGGTGTTCGCGACGGTGGCCGACGGCTCCTAGGTGGCAGCGGTGAGCCCGGCCACCTCACCGACGACCCAGACCGCCGGGGGGCGGACTGCGTGCTCGGTGAGGGTGGCCGGGAGGTCGGCCAGGGTGGTGCGCAGCGACCGCTGGGTGGGGGTGGAGCCGTCGGTGACGACCGCGACCGGGGTGTCGGGTGCGCGGCCGTGCTCGACGAGGGCGGCGGCGATGGCGGGGGCGGTGTCGACGCCCATGAGGACGACGAGGGTGCCGCGCAGTGCGCCGAGGGCGGCCCAGTCGACCAGTGACTGGGGGTGGCCGGGGGGCAGGTGGCCGGAGACGACGACGAATTCGTGGGTGAGGCCGCGGTGGGTGACCGGGATGCCGGCGAGGGCGGGGACGGCGACGGCGCTGGTGATGCCGGGCACGACCTCGACGGGGATGCCGGCGTCGGTGCAGGCCTGGACCTCTTCGAAGCCGCGGCCGAAGACGAAGGGGTCGCCGCCCTTGAGACGGACGACGCGGCGGCCGGCGCGGGCGTGGGTGATCAGCAGGCCGTTGATGGTTTCCTGGGCCATCGAGCGGCCGCGGGGCAGTTTGGAGGCGTCGACGACCTCGACCTCGGGGGGGAGCGAGGCGAGCAGTGGCTGGGGGCCGAGGTGGTCGGCGACGACGACGTCGGCGGTGGCCAGCGCCTGCCGGCCGCGCACGGTGATCAGCCCCGGATCACCCGGGCCGCCACCCACCAGCACCACGCTTCCCGCGGGGGTCGGGCGTGCGGCGCGGTCGCGGATGCTGCCGTCGGTCAGCCCGGCGACGATCGCGTCCCGCACCCCGATCGCCCGCTGCGGGTCCCCGCCGCCGTGCACGCCCACCACCAGGTCGCCCTGCCGGCCGATCGCCGGGGTCCAGACGCTGGAGGCGGCGCGGTCGTCGGCGCGGGCGCAGAAGATGCGGGCGCGCTCGGCCTCCTCGGCCACCGCCGCGTTGACCGCCGGGTCGTCGGTGGCGGCGACGGCGTACCAGGCGCCGTCGAGGTCCCCGGGCCGGTAGGGCCGTCGGTGCCAGGTCGTGCTGCCGGCCGCGGCGAGCGACTCGAGCGCCGGGGTGACCTCCGGGCTGACCACCGTGACGCGGGCCCGGGCCTCCAGCAGACCGGCGACGCGCCGGTGGGCGACCCGGCCGCCGCCGACGACGACGACCGGCCGGTCGCGCAGCCGCAGGCCGACCGGGTAGACCGTGCCCGACTCGGGGGGCACCGGGGTGGCGTTCAGCGGATCTCCTCGGGGATGCGGGGGGCGGTCCCGGGGGCGGAGCCGGGCCCGTGCGTCCCCGCCAGGATCCCAGCGAGCGTTCCGGCGAACGCGCTCGAGGTCTGCGGATCCCGCACCGCGACCCGGAGGTGGTCGGTCGTGAGGCCCGGGAAGGTGTCGCCGCGGCGCACCGCCCAGCCGGCGTCCCGCAGCGCGGCGCGCACCCGCGCGCCGTCGGGCACGCGCAGGAGGACGAACGAGGAACGGGGCTCGGCGACCACCTCGACCGGTGCCGGCAGCGCAGTGAGCAGCGCCTCCCGGTGGGCGACCAGTTCGACGGCCGCGGCGCCGGCCTCGGCGCGCGCGGCCGGGGTGCTGCAGGCCACCAGTGCGGCGAGCGCGGGCGTGCTGACCGGCCACGGTGGCTGCTGGGCGGCCATCGCCGCGATCAGCTCCCGTGGCCCGAGGGCGTAGCCGACCCGCACCCCGGCCAGGCCCCAGGTCTTGGTCAGGCTGCGCACCACGAGGAGCCCGGGCAGGTCCGTGCGCCCGGCGAGGGACTCCGGCTCACCGGGGACGGTGTCGGCGAACGCCTCGTCGACCAGGACCACCCGGCCGGGGCGGGTCAGCGCCGCCACCCGGGCGGCCGGGTGCAGCACCGACGTCGGGTTGGTGGGATTGCCGAGGACGACGAGGTCGGCGTCGTCCGGGACGGCGGCCGGGTCGAACCGGTAGCCGTTCTCCGCGCGCAGGAGCAGCCGGGTGACCGGGTGCCCGGCGGCCCGCAGCGCGGCCTCCGGCTCGGTGAAGGACGGGTGGACGACGACGGCCTTCCGCGGTCGCAGTGCGCGGGCGAGCAGCACGAACGCCTCGGCGGCGCCCGCGGTGAGCAGCACCTCGGCGGGGTCGCGGCCGTGCGCGGCCGCGACCGCAGCCCGGGCCGGCGCGGCGTCGGGGTAGCCGGCGCTGTCGTCCAGCGCGCCGCGCAGGACGTCGGTCAGCCAGGCCGGTGGCGTGCCGGCCCGCACGTTCACGGCGAGGTCGACCAGGCCGGGCGCCAGCTCGGCGTCCCCGTGGTGGCGCAGATCGGTCACGTCTCCTCTTCGCGGTCGTCGGGCGGACCGCCATGAGACCACGGCCGTGTAACGGTCGCGTGGCGCGACTTGACGGATCGGAAAGCGACGAGCAGCCTTTCCGACATGGAAAGCGACGAGCGTGCGACGGATGCGACGAGGGCGGCGGCGGAGCTCGCCACCCTCCGGGCCCAGCGCGTGGCGCTGGCCGAACGGGTGGTCCAGCCCTGGTGGTACGACGTGCTCCTCGGCGTGCTCGTCTTCGCCTTCCTGGGCAGCTACGCGACCCACAACTGGTGGCTGATCGGCGGCGCGGGGCTGGTGTTCCTCGCCGGCTGCTGGGGGCTGGTGACCGTCTACCGGAGGCTCACCGGCATGTGGGTCAACGGCATGCGGCCCGGTCCGACCCAGCGGGCGACGACGGTCTGGTTCTGGTGCTGCGTCAGCTGGGTGGTCGCCGCGTGCCTCGACGCCTTCCTCGACCTGCCGGAGCTGCTGCTCGGGGTGTCGGCGGCCTGCGGCGTCGCCGTCGCGCTGGTGAGCCGGTGGTGGACGCGCATCTACGCCGCCGAGCTCCGCGGCGAGTTGTGACCGCCGTCGAACCGCGCTTCGACCCGGTCGTGCACGCCCCGCCGCGGCTGCAGGTGTGCGGGCTGCTCGCCGTCGTCGACACGATGGACTTCGCCGCCGTCCGCGAGCAGGTCGGCGTCAGCGACTCGGTCCTCTCCAAGCACGTCAAGCAGCTGGAGGCGGCCGGGTACGTGACGGTCCGCAAGGTCACCCGCGCGTCCCGGGTGCGCACCAGCCTGGCCCTGACCCCGGCCGGCCGGGCGGCCTTCGACGCCCACGTCGCCGAACTGCGGCGGATCACCGGCGGCTGAGTCCGCCCTCGGGGCGGTGCGCCCGACTTCCCGTGCGGAGCGCCCTCGCTGCCGGGTCGCCGGCGGCCGACCACCCGCGCGTGGCCAGCGGCACACCGGCAGAGTGTGCGCCGGCGGCAGAACGGGGAGCGGGGGGCTGGTGCGGGGCGGACGGGGTGCGACGCTGCTCGACGCGGCCGTCGTCGTCGGCGGAGCCGTCGCGCTCGGCCTGCTGCTGGGCCTGGCCGGCCTGCCGTCGCCCGCGCTGTTCGGGGGCCTGGTCGCCGGGCTGGTCCGCGCGCTCGCGGTACCTGCACCGGCACGGGTCCCCGAGCGGCTCGGGACCGCCGGGCAGGCGGTCGTCGGCGTCTCCATGGGCGCCCTGGTCGACCTCGGCACGCTGCGGGCGGTGGCCGCCGACTGGCTCCCGGTCCTCCTGGTCACCGTCGGGACGCTCGTGCTGAGCCTGCTGGCCGGGCTCGCCCTGCGGCTGCACCGGGGGATCAGCCCGGTCACGGGGGCGTTCGCCATGATCGCCGGTGGCGCCTCCGGCATCGTGGTGATGGCCCGCGATCTGGGAGCCGACGAGCGGATGGTCGCGGTGCTCCAGTACCTGCGGGTGCTGCTCATCGTCCTGCTCATGCCGGTGGTCGCCACCACCGCCTACGGCGCCACCGCGGGAGCCGGGCTCACCCCCGGCGACGCCGGGGGGCCGGGCTGGCCCGCCGGGCTGGCGTTCACCGCCTCCTGCTCGCTCGTGGGGCTGGTCGGGGGCCGGCTGCTCCGGGTCCCCGTCGCCGCGCTGCTGGGCCCGCTGGTCGCCGCCGCGGTCGCCGACCTGACCGGCCTCTCCGGTGGTGCGGGGGTGCCCGCCCTCGTCGAGAGCGCGGCCTTCCTCGTGATCGGCCTGCAGGTCGGCATCAGCTTCACCCGCGGGAGCCTGCGTGCCATCGGCCGCGCCCTGCCGCTGGCGCTGGCGATCATGCTGGCCCTGGTGCTGGCGTGCGCCGGGCTGGGCGGGCTGCTGGCCGCCGCCACCGGGGCCACCGCGCTCGAGGGCTACCTGGCCACCACGCCCGGTGGGCTCTACGCGGTGCTGGCCACCGCCCGGGACTCGGGCGCCGACACCACCTTCGTCCTCGCCGTCCAGGTGATCCGGCTGTTCGTCATGCTCTTCAGCGCCCCACTGGTGGCGCGCCGGCTCCGGCGCAGACCCCCGGGCTGAGCGACCCGGCCACCGGGCTGCCGGGGGGCGGGGGACCTGACGGGCGGGCCGGACGCGCCTACCCTCGTGGACCGGCGCACGAGCGGGAGGAGAGGGACCTGTCCGAGGAGAACGCGGCCACGACCGGGGCCGACGCCGACGACGCGGTGCTGCTGTTCGTCGGTGGTCCGCTCGACGGCCGGGTGCAGATCCGGGAGGCCCGGCACGGTGACCCGCTGCCGACGGTGACCCACGTCCACCTCCACGGCGGGCCGAAGGTCGTGCACCGCTACGACCTGGAGCCGATCGGCGACGGCCTCGGCGTCTACAACCTGCGGCCGCCGGTGCGGCGGCCCGCGCGGGACGAGTCGGTCGCGGACTGACCCCCGCCTCACCAGCCCTGCACGCGGCGGGCCTCGGCCACGACGCGGTCGAAGCGGCTGCGGTCCAGCGCGGCGCCCTCCCGGCGGACCGTCCCGGGATCGAGCACCAGCAGCCGGTCCAGCCGCACCTCGCTCGCCCGCCCTCGCGGGTCCCAGGCGCCGGTGCCGATGTCGGTCCACGACCGGCCGTGCCGGGCCTCGTCGGCGGCGTCCCGGTCGTGGTCGCGGCTGGTCAGCATCAGGCCGAGGAGGTCCTCGCCCCGCCGGCCGATGATCAGCACCGGTCGGTCCTTGCCCCGGCCGTCGTCCTCCTCGAAGGGCACCCAGGCCCAGACGATCTCCCCGGGATCGGGACGGTCGTCGTCGAACGGCCGGTACTCCACGTCCGGCGCGCCGGCCGGCCGCGGGCTCCCCGGCGGCGCGGGCCGCCCGCGGGCGGGGGAACGGCTGCTGCGCAGCAGGTGCAGCACGCGGCCCGCGGTGTGCGCCGCCGTCCGCCCGAGCCGGAACCTGGCCATGACCGCACCGTACGGAGGGGTGGCCGCGACGGCATCGTGCGCCCCGGCGAGGACACAGGAGCATCACCGTGTGTCACACGTGACACATCGGCACCATCTGGTCACCGTGGGGGTTGGCGGTGTCGATACGGGGGCACGATGGGCGCACGGGAGCGTGGCGGCGCCCCCGGGAGAAGGGGGGCTCATGACTTCGGCCGAACCGGCGCGCCCGGCGCTCCCACGCGCACGGGAGGTGCAGGCGAGCGTGCTCGCCGCCTTCCAGTTGGTGGAGGACGCCCGCTACCTGGGCTCCAGTCGCAGACGCCGCCGCCTTCGGGTGCGCGCCGTGGCCGAGCGGGCCGTCGCCGACCGGAAGCTCGCCCGCGACCTGCGCGCCGGCTGAGCACCCAGGGGGAGTGCCTCCTCAGGTGAGGCAGAACTCGTTGCCCTGCGGGTCGGCCATCGTCACCCATGCGAACGGGCCCTGCTGGCCGCGCCACAGCTCCGTGGCACCCAGCCCGGCGAGCCGGGCCACCTCCTCCTCCCGCCGCTCGGGCGCGACCCGGACGTCGAGGTGCAGCCGGTTCTTGACGGCCTTCGGCTCGGGGACGAGCTGGAACAGCACGCGCGGGCGGCCCGGCTCCGTCGAGGTGATCGCGGCGCCTGCCTTCCACACCAGTGCGCCACGGTGCGTGGTGGTGTCCGACCCGGCGGCGGCGCCGGTCTCGACCATCCGGCGGATGAAGGCCTCGTCCTGGGGTTCCACCCGCCAGCCCAGCGCCTCGGCCCACCAGTCGGCGAGCTCATGCGGGGCGGACGAGTCGACCACGACCTGCACGTCGAAGGACATGGCCGCAGGTTAGGGCGCCGCACCGACAGAACCCGCCGGCGTCAGAGCTCCAGCGCCAGGTCCGCCCGGATCACCGCGTCGTCGGTGGGGATGGTGGTGTCCCGGCAGTGCTCGCGCATCACCTCGCCGAACGGCGCGAAGGCCGAGCGGTCCACCCGCTGCTCCGGGTCCCACAGGCCCGAGCGCATGACCGACTTCGGGCACTGGAAGTAGGCGCGCTCCACCTGGACCACCAGCACCGACAGCGGTGCCCGGCCGAACTCGGTGAGGTCGAGATCCAGCGACCCGGGGTCCACCAGCGACGTCGTCCCGTAGACCCGCAGCGTCTCGTCGAAGCCGGGGACGAAGAACATCAGCGCGGCCCTCGGGTTGGCCACCAGGTTGCGCAGGCTGTCGACCCGGTTGTTGCCGCTCCGGTCCGGCAGCGCCAGCCGGTGCTCGTCGAGCACGTGCACGAAGCCGGGCGCGCCGCCCCGCGGGGAGACGTCGGGCCAGCCGTCGGGCGAGGCGGTGGCCAGCGTGGCGAACGGGCTCAGCGCGATGAAGTCGCGGCAGTAGCCGTCCAGCGCGCCGATCACCTTGTTCAGCACCCGTGGAGACGCCTCCCGGTACCCGGCGAGCACGACGGCGTCGGAGGGCGGGGTGGCGGGCGTCTCGGGGTGCACGCCCCGACGGTATCGGCCCGTGCGGCTAGCGTGGCGACCCGTGCCCGAGGTCTGGAGTTCCCCCGTCCGCTACGTCGAGTGCGACCAGCAGGGCGTCGTCTTCAACGCCCACTACCTGACGTGGGCCGACGAGGCGTCGAACGGGTGGTGGGCCGCACAGGGGTTCGCGTGGGACGAGCTGGTCGCCCGCGGCATCGACCCGGTGGTCAAGGCCACCGCGCTCGGGTGGACGTCGTCGGCCCGCTGGGGCGACACCGTCGCCGTGGACGCCGAGACGGAGAAGGTCGGCCGCACCAGCGTGTCGGTGCGGTTCACCGTGCGCGTCGGCGACCGGGTCTGCTGCGTGGTGCGCACCACCTACGTCTCCGTCACCGACGGCCGCGCCACCCCCTGGCCGGACGACGTGCGGGCCCGCCTCAGCGAGGGCTGAACCCGGCGCCCGGCGGCAGCATCGGCAGGTCGGCGGGCGGTCCTGCCTCGATCAGCCGCCACAGCGCGTCGGTGTCGGCGTGCTCGGCGACCAGGTCGCCCAGCCGGTCCAGCCGGGCCTCCCGCACCGCCGCGAAGTCGGTGTCCGGGGAGGGGACGAAGCGGCGGCCGGTGATCCGGGCGACCTCGGCGAGGAAGGCCCGGCGGAAGCCGTCGTTCTCCAGCGCGCCGTGCCAGGTCGTCCCGAAGACCGATCCCGCGCGGGCCCCGTCGAGGAACGGCTCGGCGTCGCCGTCGACGGTCACGACCCCGTGGTGGATCTCGTAGCCGTGCACCGTCTCGCCCAGCGCGGACCCCACCGGGCGGGCCAGCGTCTTCTCCCGGGCGAAGCGGACGGCGGCGGGCAGCAGGCCCAGCCCGGTCACGGTGCCCGCCCGGGACTCCACCTCGTCGGTGATCGACCGGGCCAGCATCTGGTGGCCGCCGCAGATACCGAGCACCGGAGTCCCCTCCGCCGCCCGGCGCAGCACGGCGTCGGCGAGCCCGGTCGCGCGCAGCCAGGCCAGGTCGGCGACGGTCGCGCGCGTCCCGGGCAGCACGACCAGATCGGCGTCGGCGAGCTCCTCGGGCCGGGTCACGTACCGCACGAGCACACCGGGCTCGGCGGCCAGCGCGTCGAGGTCGGTGAAGTTCGACAGCCGGGGCAGCCGGGCGACCGAGACGCGCAGGACGTCGTCGCCGACCGGTGGCGAGGCGGCGGACGCGGCGGGCACGTTCAGCGAGTCCTCGACGTCCAGCTCCAGGCCGGAGAGCCAGGGCAGGACGCCGAGCGTCGGCCGCCCGGTGAGCGCGGTCAGCTGGTCCAGCCCGGGCCGCAGCAGCCGCACGTCGCCGCGGAACTTGTTCACCAGGAACCCGGCGACCAGCCGCTGGTCCGACGCCGGCATCAGCGCCACGGTGCCGTGCAGGGCGGCGAAGACGCCGCCCCGGTCGATGTCGCCCACGACGACCACGGGCAGGCCGGCGGCGGTGGCCAGGCCCATGTTGGCGATGTCGTCGGGCCGTAGGTTGATCTCGGTGGGGGAGCCGGCGCCCTCGCAGACGACGACGTCGTACCGCGACCGCAGGTCCGCGAGCGACTCGAGCACCTGCTCGAGCAGCGCCGCCTTCATCGGCCGGTACGACAGCGCGGTCACGTCGGCCACGGGCCGGCCGAGCACGACCACCTGGCTGGAGTTCTCCCCGCCCGGCTTGAGCAGCACCGGGTTCATGGCCGCCTCCGGCTCGACCCGCGCCGCCGCCGCCTGCATCACCTGGGCGCGGCCGATCTCGGCCCCGTCGAGGGTGACCATGGAGTTGTTGCTCATGTTCTGCGCCTTGAACGGCGCCACCGACACGCCCTGGCGCACCAGCCAGCGGCAGATGCCGGCGGTGACCACCGACTTGCCGGCGTCCGAGGTCGTGCCGGCGACGAGCAGCCCTCCGCTCACGCCGCCTCGCGCGGAGCGTCCCAGCCGGCCTTCTCCTGCCCGGAGAGGTCGGCGATCGCCAGCATGATCCGGTCGGTCACCTCGCGGCGGGCGCGGTTGCGGTTCGCCTGGCCGGCCAGCTCGGGGAAGGTCAGCGGCTCGCCGAAGGTGATCGCGATGCGGTGCGGGCGCGGCCAGCGCGCGCCCACCGGCTGCACCTTGTCGGTGCCACGCACCGCGACCGGGACGACGGGGCAGTCGGCGGTGAGCGCGAGCCAGGCGACCCCGGTCTTGCCGCGGGCCAGCCGGCCGTCCTTGGACCGGGTGCCCTCCGGGTAGAGGCCGAAGGCGGTGCCGCCCCGCAGGATGCCGAGTGCGGTGTCCAGGGCGGCCTGCGCGGCCCGGTGGGTCTCCCGCTCGACCGGGTGGGCCCCCAGTGCGGTGAACAGCGTGCGGGTGAGCCACCCGCCGACTCCCCGGCCGGTGAAGTACTCGGCCTTGGCCAGGTAGGCCACCCGGCGCGGGGCGGCCAGCGGGATGGCGATGCTGTCGATGAAGGACAGGTGGTTGCTGGCGAGGATGACCGGCCGGTCGAGCGGCACGTTCTCGCGCCCGGTGATCTGCGGCCGGCACATGAGGAAGAACAGCGGGCGCAGCACGAATCGGGCCAGGACGTAGAACATCGCAGGCTCTCCCTCCTCGGCGGCCCGGGGGCCGCGACCCCGGACACCACGGGCTGCCCGCGATCCTGCCGGAACCCGCCCGGCGGCGGGACGGCGGCTCCGGCGGGGGCCCGGCCGGGCGGCTACCCCGGGGGGCAGGCGTCCCGGAGGATGAGGCGCACGTCCTCGGGCAGCCGGCCGTGCCCCGTGGCCGAGGCGGTGATGGCCTGGGCCACGTCCCGGACCTTCCGGTGGGTGTGGCTGGAGATGTGCGACAGCAGGTCGAACGCGACCTGCTCGGTGCAGCCGGTGAGCACCATGAGGATGCCCTTGGCCTGCTCGATGACCGCGCGGCTGGCCATGGCCGCCCGGAGCTGCTGGACCTCGGCCCGGAGGATCTCGGCGCCGGTGGGCCCGGGCACCGGTGGCCGGGAGCCGGTGAGGTCGACGCAGATGCCCTCCACCGCGCGCACGCCGCCCGCGTCGTCCCGGTCGGGCTCGCCGACCAGCAGCACCGGTCGCGGTGGACGTGCCGGGTGCACGACGCGGGTCTCGACCGCGAACGGCCGGCCGGCCCCGCAGGCCGAGAGGGCGGCGAGCACCCGCCCGGCGTCGTCGGGGTGCTGGACGCCGATCAGCGCCTCGGTGCAGGGCGCGGTGGCCGTGGCGTCCAGGCCGAGCAGGTCGTGCATCTCCGGGGACCACCACCAGCTCCCGGTGTGCCGGTCGAACCGGTAGCGGCCGGCGATCGCCGGCACCGGGGTGGGGTGCCGGGTGATGGTGCGGCGCGGTTCCCGGCCCCGGTCGAGCGGGGGGCGGGTGGCCGGAGGGGTGCGGGCGGGCGCCGGTGACGACATGGTCGACCTCCTCGGCGGAGGCGTGCCGGTGCCGGCAGACCCCCGGGCACCGGCTGTTCGACACCCGGGCGCCCCGGCTCCGACGGGCCGGGCCTCCCGATGCCAGGACCGTACGTCGACGCGGCGCTCCCCGCACCGGCACGCGCCTCAGACCACGGTGAGCGGGCGCGGTGGCGAGGCGGCGGGGCTGGTGCGGCGCACCGCCGAGTCGAGCCGGGCCAGCACGCCGACGGCGGCCCGCAGCCGCTCCGGGGGCAGGGTGAAGGGCAGGCGGAGGTGGTCGTCGAAGGCGTGACCGGTGCCGAACGCCCGCCCCTCGGCGAGCAGCAGCCCGAGCTCGGCGGCGGCCGAGGTCAGCTCGGCGGAGCTGGTCCCGGGCGGCAGCCGGCACCAGGCGGAGAGGCCGCCGGCGGGCACCGGCGCGCTCCAGTCGGGCAGCTGCCGGGCCAGCTCGGCCAGGAGGACGTCGCGCCGCTCCCGGAGCTGCACCCGCCGGTGCCCGAGGACCTCGTCGAGCTGCTGCACCAGGACGGTGGCGGCCAGCTGGTCGAGCACCCCGACCGACAGCTGCCGCCTGGCCAGCGCCTCGCCCAGCCGGGCGGCGAGGCTCGCCTCCGTCCGCAGCCAGCCGATGCGCAGGCCGCCCCACACCGCCTTGGAGAGGCCGCCGACGGTCACCACCGCGGCGTCGGGGACCCCGGCGGCGTACGGCGGCGCGGCCGGGCCGTCCAGCTGCAGGCCCGTGGCCACCTCGTCGACCAGGGTCACGATCCCGTGCTGCCAGAGCGTGGCGGCCAGCCGCCGGCGCCCGGTCGCCGACAGCCCGGCGCCGGTGGGGTTGTGGCAGTCGGGCATCAGGTAGGCCAGCCGGGGGCTGCTCTGCCGGGCGACCAGCTGGGCCGTCCCGACCAGCGCGTCGGGCTCGGCCGGATCGACCACCGCGGGCACGCAGCGCCCGCCGGCCGCCGCGACCAGGCCCACCGCGCCGGGGTACGTCGGGTGCTCGACGAGCACCCGGTCGCCGGGCTCCAGCAGCGTCCCCAGGACGAGCGCGGCCGCATCGCCGACGCCCGCGGTGATCACCACCTGGTCGGCGTCGGTGGCCAGCCCGCGGGAGGTGAACCACCCGGCGACCGCCGCGCGCAGGCCGGGCAGCCCGCTGGGCGCGTAGCCGTGGGCGGGCAGGTGCGCCGGCAGCTCGCCGAACGCCCGCTCGTAGGCCGGCAGCAGCTGGGGGGCCGCCTCCGGTGCGGCGTGCGCCAGGTCGAGCACCCCGGGGGTGGTTCTCGGCGGCGACCAGCCGGTCCGGACGTCGGGGAGCGCGGTCACGGTGCCCGATCCGTGCCGGGTCCGGGCGAACCCCTCCTCGCGGAGCACCCGGTAGGCCGACGCCACGGTGACGCGGCTGACGTCCAGCTCGGCGGCGAGCTCCCGTTCGGCGGGGAGCCGGGTGCCGACGGGCAGCGAGCCGGCGGTCAGCAGCTCCCGGACCCGCCGGGCGACCCCGGCGTACCGCGGAGCGGGCAACCCGTCGGGCGGCCCGATGAGAGTGGCGAGCTCGCGAGCGCCGGTGGACTTCTCTGCTCCGGGTGGCATGCGGGCCACCATGCCGGATTGGCCTGGAATGTGCCAGCAACGACCGTGCCACTGTGCTCGGCATGGATGCAGGTGGTGTCGTCGCGATGGTGCTCGTTCTCCTGGGGCTGGGGTACCTGTCGGTGTCCACGCTCCTCGTCACGGTGCGGGGTGGCCGCGGGCCGGGGGACCCGCCGGCCAGCCATCCCCGGGTCGACCCGGCCGGCTTCCCGGTGCCGCCACGCCCGCGTGACGTCGCGCACCGGCGCCGTCAGCCGCGGAGCCGGCGCGCCAGCACCGCCGCGACCGCCGCCGCGGTCCACACCGCGCGGGAGAGGGTCACGGCCCGGGAGATGTCCGCGGTTCCCGGCGGCCGGCCGTCGCCCAGCGCCGGCCGGTCCTCCACCCGGCTGCCGTAGACGTTGCGCCCGCCCAGCCGCAGGCCGAGGGCGCCGGCGAGCGAGGCCTCGCAGCGCCCCGAGTTGGGGCTGGGGTGCGCGGCGCCGTCGCGGCGCCAGACGCGCAGCGCTCCGGCCGCGGACCCGCCCACCAGGGGGGCGCACCCGACCGTCAGGGCCGCGGTCAGCCGGGCGGGCGCCCAGTTGGCGACGTCGTCGGCCCGGGCGGCGGCCCAGCCGAAGCGGCCGTACCGCGCCGACCGGTGGCCCACCATCGCGTCGAGGGTGTTCACCGCCCGGTAGCCCAGCAACCCCGGCAGCCCGGCCACCGCACCCCAGAACAGCGGGGCGACGGCGGCGTCGGAGGTGTTCTCCGCCACCGACTCCACCGTCGCACGCGCGAGCTCCGCCGCCGCCAGCCCGCTCGGGTCGCGCCCCGCCAGGCCGGGCAGCGTGGCCCGGGCGGTGGGGAGGTCGTCGGCTGCCAGGGCCACGTGCATCCGCCCGGCCACCCGGGCCAGCGACGTGCCGCCCAGCACCGTCCACGTCGCGGCCGCCGTCGCCGCCGTGCGCAGCGCCGGGCGGGAGCGGGTGACGCGATCGGCCGCCACCCCGAGCGCGGTGGCGCCGCCCACGAGCACGGCCCAGTGGCCGGCACCCGCGGCGCGGGAGTCCCGCCACACCCGGCGCTCCAGCGCGGCGGCGGCGCGCCCGAAACCGGCCACCGGATGCCCCCGCCGCGGATCGGCGAGCGCGAGGTCGGCCAGCGCGCCGAGCGCCAGCCCCAGCGCGGTCGCGGCATCGGGGCGGGGGCGCACCGCGCCATCGTGCCAAGGCCCCGGCGGGCGCCCGCCCGCGGTGGTCCTCCCTAGGATCGCCGCATGCGCCTGTTCGGCCGTTACGACGGCGTCGCCCGGCCGATCGTCACCTACGGCAGCAACCCGGTGCTGCACCGCAGGTGCACCGAGGTGACCGTCTTCGACGACGCGCTGCGGCGGCTGGTGCTCGACATGTTCGCCAGCATGGAGGCCGCCGACGGTGTCGGGCTGGCCGCCAACCAGATCGGCGTGGACGCGCGGGTCTTCGTCATCGACTGCCCGGACGCCGACGGGGAGGACGTCGTGGGCTACGTCGTCAACCCCGCCCTGACCGTCCTCCAGCCGGTCGGGGACGAGCCGGCCGAGGAGATCACCGAGGAGGGCTGCCTGTCGGTGCCCGGCCCCTACGCCGAGCTGCCGCGCGCCTTCCGGGCGCGGGTCGACGGCGTCGACCTGCACGGCGACCCGATGGCCATCGAGGCGACCGGCATGGCCGCCCGCTGCCTGCAGCACGAGGTCGACCACCTCGACGGCACCGTGTACGTCGACCGGCTCCCGGCGGAGCATCGGGAACGGCTGCTGGCCGAGGCGGCCGGTCCCGGTGGTGAGCTCCCCGCCTGACCGCGGTGCGGAAAACCGGGTGAGCCCGCCGGGCGGATGACCGATGATCGTCCGTCGGCACCCGCACCACCACGAGACGAGGCACCACCGGTGACACCCCTGACCGAGGCCGAGATCCGGCGCTCGTTCGTCAACTGCTCACGCGGCGAGGCGAAGACCCTCACCCTGCCCAGGGACTTCGGCGAGCTGGACTGGAGCGAGCAGGTCGTGCTCGGCTGGCGCGACCCGAAGGCGCCGCTGCGCGGGTACCTGGTGGCGCAGGTCGACGACGAGACCGTCGGCATCGCCGTCCGGGCCGCCGAGAGTCGCATGTCCAGCCGGACGACGGCGATGTGCCTGCTCTGCCAGACCGCGCAGCCGGGCGACGGCGTCTCCCTGTTCACCGCCCGGCGCACCGGCGACGCCGGGCGCAACGGCAACACCGTGGGCACCTACATCTGCGCGGACCTGCGGTGCTCCGCGCGGGTGCGGACCGAGATCCCGCCGTGGCTGCAGGAGCGCGACCCCGACGAGGTCGTCGCCGAGCGGTCCTGGGAGCTGGAGGAGCGGGTGCGCGGCTTCCTCGAGTCGGTGCGCCGCCCGTAGTCGCCGGGCACGCCCGCGGGTGGGTGTGCCCGCGGCGGGGTAGCCAGCCGCCATGGCGCTCCCGCGAATCCTCGTCCTCGTGCTGGCCGGCGGCGCCGGAGGCCGCCTCGAGCTGCTGACGGAACGGCGGGCGAAGCCGGCCGTGCCCTTCGCCGGGGTCTACCGGCTCATCGACTTCCCGCTGAGCAACTGCCAGAACTCGCAGATCCCCGACGTCTGGGTGTCCATCCAGTTCCACCCCACGTCGCTGCACGACCACCTGTCCAACGGCCGCCCCTGGGACCTCGACCGGACGGCCGGCGGGCTGCTCACCCTTCCCCCGTACAAGGGCACCGAGCGCGGCGGGTGGAACACCGGCACCGCGGACTCCCTGTGGCGGCACGCCGACCTGATCCGGGACTTCGACGCGGACGCGCTGGTCGTCGTCAGCGCCGACGCCGTCTACAAGCTCGACTACCGCGAGGTGGCCGAGGCGCACCTGGGCTCCGGTGCGGAGGTGACGATGGTGACCACCGAGGTGGCCCCGGACGACGCGTCGCGCTACGGGATCGTCGAGGTAGGGGAGGGCGACCGGGTGAGCGGGTACGCGTACAAGCCCGACGAGCCGGCGACGACGACGGCGACCAACGAGGTGTTCGTCTTCTCCCCGGCCCCCACGCTGGACCGGCTGGAGGCGCTGAGCGACCAGGTCGGGGAGGAGGGGCTGGAGGACCTCGGCACCCACCTGCTGCCGGCGATGACGGCCGACGGGCTGGCACGCGCCTTCCCCCTCCAGGGCTACTGGCGCGACGTCGGCACCATCCCGGCCTACTGGGAGGCGCACCGGGAGTTCATCGCCGCGGAGCCGCCGCTGGACCTCGACGCGCCGCGGTGGCCGGTGCACACCCGCGGTGGGCGGCACAGCGCCGCGCGGGTGCTCAGCGAGGCGCACGTCGAGGACAGCCTGATCTCCGGCGGCACCCGCGTCGGCGGGGAGGTCCGCGGCTCGGTCCTCTCGCCGGGCGTGGTGATCGAGGCCGGGGCCACCGTCGTCGACTCGGTGCTCCTCCCCGGTGTCCGGGTGCGCTCGGGGGCGACGGTGACCCGGTCGGTGCTCGACGACGGCGTCGACGTCGGGCGGGGGGCGTCGATCGGCGGGGACGGCGAGATCACCCTGGTGGGCCGGGCGGCGCGGGTCGCCGACGGCAGCGAGCTGGCCGCGGGCGCCCGCTTCCCCGAACCGGAGGGCTGAGCCCCGCGGGAAGCTGCCGCCGTGCGGGCGCGTTGGCGGGAGCATGCGTCAGCCGAGCGAGTTCGACCTGCACTCGGAGTTCCTCCGCGCCGACCTCCTGCTGAACATGGGGCAGGCCGACGCGGCCGTCCGCATCCTGCGGCCGGTCGTCGACGCCGAGCCGCGCAACGAGGCGGCGCTGGAGCTGCTGGCGCGGGCCTACTACGGCTCGGCGCAGCTGCGGTCGGCCGAGGAGGCGCTCGCCCGCCTGGTGGAGCTGGCGCCGAGCAACGGCTGGGCCCGCCGGGCCCTGGCGCGCACGCTGGAGCGGCAGAGCCGGCGGGACGAGGCGGCCGTGCACCACCGGGTGGCCGACGCCTTCGGCGCCGCCTGACCGCGCCCCGGGGCGGACCGGGCGTTCTGGGACGATGACCGCGGGGCCGTCGTGGCCCCCGTCCGCCCGGGCAGCGCCGTCCCGGTCCCGATCCGAGCCGCCGCTCGTCCAGGAGTCCTCATGCCCCGCCGCACCGTTCCCGGCACCCTGCTCGCCCTGGCCCTCGCCGCCGTCCTGACCGCCTGCGGCGGGGACGACGGGACCGGCTCGTCGACCGGCGACCCCGCGGTGGTGATCGCCGAGGAGATCACCACCGACCTCACGCAGGCGCCTGACGTGCCCGCCTCGGACGCGCCCGCGCCGACCGAGCTCGCCGTCGAGGACGTGGTGGTCGGGCAAGGGGTGGAGGCCACCGAGGGCACCGCCGTCGCGGTGAAGTACGTGGGCGCGTTCTACGAGACCGGCGAGGAGTTCGACTCCTCCTGGAGCCGCGGAGCGGACGAGACGCTGCCGGTCACCCTGGGCGCGGGCCAGGTGATCCCGGGCTTCGACCAGGGGATCACCGGCATGCATGTCGGTGGCCGGCGGGTCATCGTCATCCCCAGCGAGCTGGGCTACGGCGAGCAGGACCGCGGACCCATCCCGGGCGGCTCGACGCTGGTCTTCGTGGTCGACCTGGTGGAGCTCGCTGCCTGACGCGACCGTGCCGTTCGGCGTGCAGGGCGTGACGCCACGCCGCGTCGGGCCGGCGCGTCGCCGTCGGCCGCATCGGGCCGGTCGGCGGCGGGCACTGGGTCCTGCATGAGCATCCTCGGGAAGCTGATGGGAACGGCGCAGAGCGCGACGCGGGGCGGCCGCGGCATGGGCCGCAGGACGTCGGCGAGCAGGGGCACCGGGCGTGGCCGCTCGGCCTCCTCCGGCGGTGGCATCGGGCGCCTCGTGCAGGGATTCCTCCGCCGTCGCTGAGCGGGGACGACGGCCCGGCCGCGCGGCCGGGCCGTCCTCACTCGCAGATCTCCAGCCGGGTCACCGAGCCGTTGTGCGGGGTGATCGCGGGCATCGCGTCGGGCCCCAGCCCGGCCGCCACGGCCTGCACCGCGCGGATCGTGTCCCCGTGGGTCACCAGCGCGACCACGTCGGCCGGGGGCTCGGCGCACAGCTGCGTGAGGTAGGCCGCCACTCGCGCGTGCAGCTCGGCCAGGCTCTCGCCGCCCTCGGCGGACCAGTGGGCGTCGGACCAGTCGACGACGTCCCACAGCTCCCGGGACGGCCGGCCCTCCAGGACGCCGTAGCCCTGCTCGCGCAGCGCCGGGGTGGTGCTGAAGGGCAGCCCCGTGGCGCGGGCGCAGTACTCGGCGGTCTGCACGGCGCGGAGCAGGTCGCTGGAGAGCAGCGCGCCCGGCCGCAGGCCGGCGAGCTCGGCGGCGGCCGCCTCGGCCTGCGTGTGACCCAGCGGCGTCAGGGGCACGTGGGCCACCTGCCCCTGCATGCGGCCGGCGGCGTTCCACTCGCTCTGCCCGTGGCGCACGAGCAGCAGGGTGACGGGTCGGGCCATGGCAAGGAGGCAGCGTAGGGCAGGGGTTCGCGGGCCCGCACGCCGCGCCTCGTACCGTCGTGGCCGTGAGCATCCCCGTCCGCCCCGGCGCGGCCCGTCCCGCAGCCCGTCCGGGTGACCCGGACCCCCTGGCGCCCCTCCTCGACCTGCCGGGCGTGCGCGACGCCGCCGACGCGGCCCGTGCCGGGATCGACCGGCTGCTGAGGCACAAGGTGCTGCGCCGGGAGTCCGCGGGCGTGAGCACCGAGTCGGCGCTGCGCGGGGCGCGCGCATCCGCGGCGCTGGCGGGCGTCGACGTGCCGCTCGCCGAGCTGCGGGCCGGCGGGGTGGACGACCCGGTGGTGCAGGGCGCGCTGCGGGTCTCGGCGGCGCTCGGCTCGATGGTCGAGACCTGGCCGCGGGCGCCCGGGCAGGTCATCGCCCGCCTGCACGTGCTGGCCGCCGCCGATCTCGCCGACCGGGCCGACCTCGGCCGGCCCGCCGCGCATGCCGGCCCCCGGCTGGCGGGCCTGTTCTCCCTGGCCACCGGCACCACGACCGTGCCCGCCGTCCTCGTGGCTGCCCTCGTGCACGGCGAGCTGGCCGCCCTCGCCCCCTTCGGCGTCGCCGACGGCGTCGTCGCCCGGGGGGCCGCCCGGCTGACCGGCATCGCCCGGGGGCTGGACCCCAAGGCGGTGTCGGTACCCGAGGTGGGCTTCACCGAGCTGGGCCGGGAGGCCTACGCCGAGGCGCTCGCCGGCTACGTGACGGGCACCCCCGAGGGCGTGGCCGCGTGGCTCGTGCACTGCTGCCGCGCCACCGAGCACGGGGCCCTGGAAGGCCTGGCCATCTGCGAGAGCCTGCTCCGCGGCTGAGACTGGGGGCATGCGCACTCTCGACGTCCCGGGGCTGGGCTCCATCAGCCGCATCGGTCTGGGCACCTGGCAGTTCGGGTCCCGCGAGTGGGGGTACGGCGACACCTACGCAGACCGGGCCGCCCGCGACATCGTGCGGCGGGCACGCGAACTCGGCATCACCCTGTTCGACACCGCCGAGATCTACGGCTTCGGGCGGAGCGAGCGGATCCTCGGCGAGGCGCTGGGGGAGGAGCGGGACCAGGTCGTCGTCGCCAGCAAGATCTTCCCGGTGGCGCCGTTCCCCCGGGTGGTGCGGCAGCGCTGGACCGGCAGCGCCCGCCGCCTGGGCCTGGACCGCATCCCTCTCTACCAGGTGCACCAGCCCAACCCGGTGGTGCCCGACACGGTGACCATGCCGGGCCTGCGGGCGCTGCTCGACGAGGGGCGGATCGGCGCCGTCGGCGTCTCCAACTACTCGCTGGACCGCTGGCGGGCCGCCGACGCGGCGCTCGGTGCGCCGGTGATCGCCAACCAGGTGCAGTTCTCGCTGGCGCACGCCGGTCCGCTGGCGGACCTGGTGCCCTTCGCCGAGCGCGAGGACCGGCTGGTCATCGCCTACAGCCCGCTGGCCCAGGGCCTCCTCGGCGGGAAGTACTCGGCCGACCACCGGCCCGGGGGCGTACGCGCGGCCAACCCCCTGTTCGGCACCGAGAACCTGCGCCGGGTCGAGCCGCTGCTCGACGTGCTGCGCGAGGTGTCCGACGCGCACGACGCGACCCCCGCCCAGGTCGCGCTGGCGTGGCTCGTCGCGCAGCCGCGCGTGGTGGTGATCCCCGGCGCCTCGAGCGTCGAGCAGCTGGAGTTCAACGCAGCCGCCGACCAGCTGGAGCTGGCCGACGACGAGGTGGCGGCGCTGACCGCGGCCGCGCGCGCGTTCACCCCGGTGTCCGGCGTGCGCACCCTCGTCGACGGGCTCCGGGAGCGGTTCGGTCGCTGAGCGTCAGGCGCCGCGGCGACGCCGCCGCGGCGCCGGGCCGGGAGCCGGCAGCCCGGCGCGCAGCGCCCGGTGCCGGGCGTACCAGGCCAGCCCGACGACGGCGGCGCCGACGCCCATGGCGGCGCCGGTGACCACCGGCGCCGGCGGCACCGAGAAGCGGGAGCGCATGCTCACCGGGCGCTCGAACCGCAGCACCGGCCAGCCGTGCTGCAGCGCGGCCTTGCGCAGCCCGCGGTCGGGGTTGACGGCGGTGGGGTGCCCCACGACCGAGAGCATCGGCAGGTCGGTGATCGAGTCGCTGTAGGCGTAGCAGTCGGCCAGGTCGAACCCGCCCTCGGCGGCCAGCCGGCGGATCGCCTCGGCCTTGTGCTCGCCGTACGCGTAGAACTCGATCTCGCCGGTGTACCGGCCGTCCTCGACGACCATCCGGGTGGCGACGACGCGGTCGACGCCGAGCATCTCGCCGATGGGCTCGACCATCTCCGCCCCGCTGCTGGAGACGATGACGATCTCCCGGCCGGCGGCGCGGTGCTCCTCGATGAGGTCGGCGGCCTCGGCGTAGACCAGCGGGTCGACGATCTCGTGCAGGGTCTCCCGGACGATCTCGTGCACCGTGGCCACGTCCCAGCCGGTGACCATCGTGGTGAGCTGGGCGCGCAGCCGCTCCATCTGCTGGGCGTCGGCACCGGCGAGGGAGAAGACGAACTGGGCGTAGGCCGTCTTCAGCACGGCGCGCCGGTTGATCAGCCCACCGTGGAAGAACGGCCGGCCGAAGGCCAGCGTGCTGGACTTGGCGATGACCGTCTTGTCGAGGTCGAAGAACGCCGCGGCGCGGGACACGTTAGTCACGGTAGCTGGATCGGCAGGTAGGGCACCGAGATGCACGGTGTCCACACCCGATGGGGTCATCCACAATTCCCCCGCCGTTCTGGCGCCGTCCTCCTGGCGTCCGGTGGGGTCGCCCCGTGCCCGCCCCGATGCCGTCCCGACCGCTCCGTCCCCTCGTCGTCAGCACCGACGAGGAGCTGCTCGACGAGCTGCTCCGCCTGGTCGCCGCCGCGGGCGCCGAGGCGGAGGTGGCCACCGGCGGCCCGGCGCTGCGCCGCGCGCACCGCGAGGCGCCGCTGGTGCTGGTCGGCGCCGAGGAGCTGAGCGGCGGGGCGCTGCGCGGGCTGCCCCGCCGACCGGGCGTGGTGGTGGTCTCCGGCGGGGAGCTGCCCGCCGCCGGGTGGGCCGTGGCCGTCGAGGTGGGGGCCGAACGGGTGGCGGTGCTCCCGGCGGACGAGGCCTGGCTGCTCACCCGCTGCGCCACCGCCGCCCGGGCGCCGGCCGAACGGGGTGGGTTGATCGCGGTGGGCGGTGCCTGCGGCGGGGCGGGCGCGAGCACGGTGGCCGCCGCGGTCGCCCTGGCCGCCCCCGGGGGCGCGGTGCTGGTCGACGCCGACGCCTGGGGCGGCGGTCTGGACCTGCTGCTCGGCGCCGAGCTCGCCCAGGGGCTGCGCTGGCCGGAGCTGACCGGCCTGCGCGGCGGCGTGGCCGGCCAGGCGCTGCTGGCCGCGCTGCCCGAGGTCGCCGGCGTCCACCTGGTCTCGGCCGACCGGGGCGGCGCGACGCCGGTGCCCGGTGAGGCGCTGACCGCGGTGGTGGACGCCGGCCGCGGCACCGGGCGCCCGGTCGTCGTGGACCTGCCGCGCCCCGGCCCCGACGGCATCGGGCGCGGGCCGCAGGAGGTGCTGGCCGACGCCGACCTCGCGCTGCTCGTGGTGCCGGCCCGGCTGCGCGCCGCCACGGCCGCCCGCGAGCTCGTCGCGGCCGACGGCTCGCCGTGGTCCCCGGCGCAGCTGGTGGTGCGCACCGGGCCCGGCGGGCTGGCGCCCGGTGACGTGGCCGAGGTGGTGGGGCGGCCGGTGCTGGCCGAGCTGCCGCACGACCGGGGGGCGGTCGCCCGCGCCGAGCGCGGCCAGCTCCCCGGTGCGCACCCCCGGTCCCCGCTGGCCGCCGTCGCCCGGCGGGTGCTCGCGGCGCTGCCCGAGGCGGCCGGCCGGTGAGCGAGCCCTCGCTGCTGGACCGGGTGCGCGCCCGGCTCGCCGTCGCCGACGGTGTCCCCTCGCGGGCAGGGGTGGCCGCCCTGGTGCGCGACGAGGCCGGGGGGCTCCTGGGTGACCGGGACGTCCTGCTCGCCGCGCGCGACGCCGTGGACGAACTGGCCGGCGCCGGCCCGCTGGAGCCGCTGCTGCGCCTGCCCGGGGTCACCGACGTCCTGGTCAACGGGCCCGAGGAGGTCTGGCTGGACCGCGGGGCCGGCCTGGAGCCGGCGGCCGGGATCCGGTTCCCCGACGACGACGCGGTGCGCCGGCTGGCCGTGCGACTGGCCGCGTCGGCCGGGCGGCGACTCGACGACGCCTGCCCCTGGGTCGACGTCGGCCTCCCCGGCGGCACCCGGTTGCACGCGGTCCTCCCGCCGGTCTCCGGCGGCGGCACGTGCCTGTCGCTGCGGGTGCTGCGCCGGTGCTCGCAGGCGCTGGTCGACCTCGAGGCGCTGGGCGCGCTGCCCGGCGAGAGCGGGGCGCTGGTCCGCGCGGTCGTGGCGCGGCGGCTGGCGTTCCTGGTCACCGGGGGCACCGGCTCGGGGAAGACGACCCTGCTCTCCGCGCTGCTGGGTGAGGTGCACCCGGCCGAGCGGCTGGTGCTGTGCGAGGACGCCGCCGAGCTGACGCCGCCGCACCCGCACGTGGTCCGCCTGCTCACCCGGCCGCCGAACGTCGAGGGCGCGGGCGCGGTCGGCCTGCGCGACCTCGTCCGGCAGGCGCTGCGCATGCGCCCCGACCGGCTGGTCGTCGGGGAGGTGCGGGGCCCCGAGGTGGTCGACCTGCTGGCCGCGCTGAACACCGGTCACGACGGCGGGTGCGGCACCCTGCACGCCAACCGGTCGACCGAGGTGCCCGCCCGGCTGGAGGCGCTGGGCGTGGCCGCCGGGCTGGGGCGCGCCGCGGTGCACAGCCAGGCCGCGGCCGCGCTCGACGTGGTGGTGCACCTGCGCCGGGCGCCCGGGGGACGCCGGGTGGAGGAGATCGGGCTGCTGCGCCGGGACGGTGAGCTTGTGGTGGTGGAGCCGGGCTGGCGGGCCGACGGCGGGCCGTGCCCGGCCGGTGAGGCGCTGCGGCGGCTGCTGGCGGGCCCGTGACCGCGGCGCTGCTGGCCGCCGCGGGCGCGGCGCTCCTCTGGCCGGACGGCCGCGCGGTGGTCCGCCGCCGGCTGCTTCGGGTGACGCCGGCCGCTACCGGGAGCCCGTCTCGATTGCCACCGCTGCCGCTCGCCGCCGCGGTGGTCGCCGGCGGGGCCGGCGCGCTGCTCGGCACACCACTGGTCGCGGTGCTCGCCGCCGGCTGCGCCGCGCTCGCGGCCCGCGACCGGCTGGCCCGCCGGAGGGACGCGGCCGACGCCGCGCGCCAGGGGGTGCTCGCCGACGCGCTGGCCGCGTTCGCGGCGGAGCTGCGGGCGGGCCGCACGCTGGACGAGGCGGTACGCGCCGCCGCCGCCGACTGCCCCGACCCGCAGTGCGCCGCGGCGCTGGTGCGGGCCGTCCGCGCGCCGGTGCCTGCGGGAGCTGCGGAGGCACCTGGCGCCGACGGGGTCGCCGCCGCGCTCGCCCGGCTCTCGGCCGCCGTCGCGCTGAGCACCCGCACCGGCTGCTCCCTGGCCGCCGTGGTCGCCGCGGTCGAGAGCGATCTCCGGGCCCGGCTGCGCCGGCGCCGCGAGCTGCTCGTGGCCACCGCCGGGCCCCGGGCCAGCGCCCGGCTGCTGGCCGGGCTGCCGGTGCTCGGGCTCGCGATGGGCGCCGGGATCGGCGCCGACCCGTGGCACGTGCTCACCCGCACCGGCACCGGGCAGGGGTTGCTGGTGGCCGGGGTGCTCCTGGAGGTGGCCGGCATCGCGTGGACCGGCCGCCTGCTGCGGCGGAGCGCGCGATGACCGGTGCGCTGCCGGTGCTGCTGCTCGCCGTGGCGGCGGCCGTGTGGGTGCCGGGCTCGGCCGTGGTCGGCGAGCGGGTCCGCCGGGTGACCGGGCCCGGCCCTCCGCCGGCCGTCGCCGGCGACGCGGCGGCGGGTGCTCGGCGCCGCTGGCTGCTCGCGGGCGCGGCCGGCGTCGCGGTGGGCCTGCTGCTGGGCGGTGTGCCCGGGGCGTGCGCCGCCGTCGTGGTCGCCGCCGCGGGGGAGCGGCTGCTGCGCGGCGCCTCCCCGGACGAGGACGCCGCCGAGCGCACGGCCCTGCTGCGCGAGCTGCCGGCGGCCTGCGAGCTGCTCGCCGCCTGCCTGACCGCGGGGCTGCCGGTCGCCGGGGCGCTCGCCGCCGTGGCCGGTGCGGTGCCCGACCCGCTCGGCCGGCGGCTGCGCGGCGCGGCCGGGCTGTACCGGATGGGTGCCGAGCCCCGCCGGGCCTGGGCCGACCAGCCGGCCGAGCTCGCCGGTCTGGCGCGCGTGCTGGTGCGGGCGGGGAAGTCCGGCGCCGCCGCGGTGCCGGCGCTGGTGGCCCTGGCCGAGGAGACCCGCACGGCGGCGCGGGCGCAGGCCCAGGCGGCGGTCCAGCGGGCGGGGGTGTGGGTGCTCGCCCCGCTCGGGCTGTGCTTCCTGCCGGCGTTCGTCTGCCTCGGCGTGGTGCCGCTCGTGCTCGGCATCGCCGGCGACGTCTTCGGCTGACGCCGTCCACATCCTCCGGCGCTCTCCACAGATGTCGCGTGCCCCTCGGCCGGGCCGCCCGCAACCCCGAGGCTCGATGGCACGGCCCCGCCGGGGGCCCCGACCGAGGAGGACGCCCGATGCCCGGAACCACGCCCGCTCCCCGCAACCCGTCACCGGAGGGGGCCGAGGAGCCGCCTCGCGGCCTGCTCCTCCGCCGCCGGTGGGCGCGGCTGCAGACACGTGCGGAGGCCGGCATGAGCACCGCCGAGTACGCCGTCGGCACCGTGGCCGCCTGCGCCTTCGCCGCGGTGCTCTACCGGGTGGTCTCGGGCGACTCCATCGTCACCGGGCTCACCGAGCTGGTCGACGCCGCGCTGGCCACCCTCTCCTGAGCGGTGGCACGTCGAGCGGCCCCGCGCCGGGAGGCCGGGATGGTCACCGCCGAGACCGCGGTGGTCCTGCCGGTCCTGCTGCTCGTGCTCGCCGGGGCCGTCGCCGCGGTCACCGTCGTGGGTGCGCAGCTGCGGTGCGTCGACGCGGCCCGGGAGGGGGCCCGGGCCGCGTCGCGCGGGGAGGAGGTCGCGGTCGTCGCGGAGTGGGCCGGCCGGGCGGCGCCGGCGGGTGCCCGCACGGCGGTCACCGGCAGCGGGAGCGAGGTCCGCGTGACCGTGACGGCGGAGGTCCGGCCCCTGGGCCCGCTGCCCTGGCGGGTCACCGTCACCGCCGCGGCGGTGACGCAGCGCGAGCCCGGGACGGAGCCCCCCGGATGAGCAGGGAGCGCGGCTCGGCCACGGTGTGGGTGCTGGTGCTCTGCGCCGTCCTGGTGACCGTCGCAGCCGGGGCGGTGCTGGTCGGCCTGGCCACGGTGGCCCGCCACCGGGCGGCGACGGCGGCGGATCTCGCCGCCCTGGCCGCCGCCGGGCGCGCGGTGCTGGGTGATCCGGCGGCCTGCACCGCGGCCGCCGAGGTCGCGGCCGCCAACGGCGCGGAGCTGACCGGGTGCCGGGTCACCGAGGGTGCGGTCGTCGAGGTGACCGTGCGCGTGCCGTTGCGGCTGGGCCGGCTCGGCGTGCACGGCGCGGAGGGCCGGGCCCGCGCCGGCCCGGTCGCAGCCGCCGCGCCGACCGGGTCAGAAGACGAGGTCCTCCTCGGTCGGCGCGGGCACCTCTTCGGCAGCAGTGACCGCGCCGGGAACCGGGGCGTCGTCGTCCTCGTCGGCGAGGTCGTCCGCGCCCCGCTCGTCGACGGTGGCCAGCTCGTCCAGGACGACGTCGAGCACCCGCACCGCGCCGGCCTTGTCGAGGGGGTCGTTGCCGTTGCCGCACTTGGGCGACTGCACGCACGAGGGGCAGCCGCTCTCGCACTCGCAGCTGGCCACGGTCGCGCGGGTGGCCTGCAGCCAGCTGCGCAGTGCCGCGTAGCCGCGCTCGGCGAAGCCCGCCCCGCCGGGGTGGCCGTCGTAGACGAAGATCGCCGCCGTCCCGGTGTCGGGGTGCACCGCGGTGGAGAGCCCGCCGAGGTCCCAGCGGTCGCAGGTGGCCAGCAGCGGCAGGATGCCGATCGCCGCGTGCTCGGCGGCGTGCAGCGAGCCGGGCAGCGCCGCGTCGTCGACCTCCGCCCGCTGGACGGCGCGGGAGTCGAGGGTCAGCCACACCGCCTTGGTCCGCAGCTGGCGCGGCGGCAGGTCGAGCGGGAACTCGGCGAGCACCTCGCCGGTGCCCAGCCGCCGCCGCTGGTACACGACCACCTGGTTGGTCACGTCGACGACGCCGGTGTGCGCGGTGACCGTGCCCAGCGACCGGGTCTGCTCGATCGAGACGATCGCCAGGTCGGTGACGTCGCGGGCCACCGTGGTCCAGTCGGGGCTCTCCGGGTGCACGACAGCGCAGGCGTCGTCGAGGTCGAACTCGTCGACGACGAAGGTGTCGCCCCGGTGCACGTAGAGGGCGCCCTCGTGCACGGTGGAGTGCGCGGCGCCGCCGTCGACGGTGCCGAGCAGCCGGCCGGTGCCGGCTTCGATGATCGCCACCGGCTCGTCCCCGCTGCCGCGGATGTCGACGTCGGGGCGGCCGCGCCCGGCCCAGTACCAGCCGGCCGGCCGCCGGCGCAGCTGCCCGGCGGCCACCAGCTCGTCCAGCTGCGCCTCGGCCACCGGGCCGCCGAAGTCGGCGAGGTCCGCGGGCACCAGCGGGAGCTCGGCCGCGGCGCAGCACAGCTGCGGGCCCAGCACGTAGGGGTTGGCCGGGTCGGTGACGGTGGCCTCGACCGGCCGCCCGAACACCGCCCGCGGGTGGTGGGCCAGGTAGTGGTCCAGCGGGTCGTCGCGCGCGACGAACACCACCAGTGACTCCCGCTGCGCCCGCCCGGCCCGCCCCGCCTGCTGCCAGAGCGAGGCGAGCGTCCCGGGGTAGCCGGCCAGCAGGACCGCGTCCAGTCCCGCGATGTCGATGCCGAGCTCGAGCGCGTTGGTGGTCGCCACGCCCAGCAGGTCCCCGGCCGAGAGCGCCCGCTCCAGCTCCCGGCGCTCCTCGGGCAGGTAGCCGCCGCGGTAGGAGTCCACCCGGGGGACGAGGTCGGCGCGGCCGCGGTCGTGCAGCAGCCGGCGGGCCTGCTCGGCCACCGACTCCGCGCTGCGGCGCGAGCGCACGAACGCCAGCGTCCGCGCGCCCCGCTCGACGAGGTCGGCGAGCAGGCCGGCGGCGTCGGCGGCGGCCGAGCGGCGCAGCGGCGCCCCGTGCTCGCCGGTCCGCTCGGTGAGCGGTGGTTCCCAGAGCGCGAAGGTGGCGCCCGGGCGCGGGGAGCCGTCGTCGGTGACGGCGACGACGTCCGCCCCGATCAGCCGGGTCGCCGCGGCGGCCGGGTCGGCCACGGTGGCCGACGCGAGCACGAAGACCGGGTCCGCGCCGTAGCGGCGGCAGATCCGGCGGAGCCGGCGCAGCACGTGCCCGACGTGCGAGCCGAACACCCCGCGGTAGGCGTGGCACTCGTCGATCACCACGTAGGCCACCCGGCGCAGCGTGCTCGACCAGCGCTGGTGCGCGGGCAGGATCCCGCGGTGCAGCATGTCGGGGTTGGTGACGATCCAGCGGGAGTGCCGCCGGACCCAGTCCCGCTCTTCGGCCGGGGTGTCGCCGTCGTAGGGGGCCGGCCGCACCGAGGGGTCCGCGAGCTCGGCCACCGAGGCCAGCTGGTCGCGGGCCAGCGCCTTGGTGGGCGCGAGGTAGAGGACGCAGGCGCGCGGGTCCTCGGCGAGCGTGGTCAGGGCCGGGAGCTGGTAGGCCAGCGACTTCCCCGACGCGGTGCCGGTGGCGACGACGACGTGCCGGCCTTCCCGCGCCGCCTGCGCCGCCGCGACCTGGTGCTGCCACGGAGCGCGCACGCCCCGTGCCACCAACCGGTCGCGCAGGCCCGGCTCCACCCACTCCGGCCACGCGGCCGTGCGGCTCTCACGCACCGGCAGGTGGTGCACGTGGGTCACCGGCTGCTCGTCCTCGGCCGTGTCCGCCAGCAGCGCGGCCAGCAGCTCGCCGCCGCCGGGCCAGGCCGCAGCGCCCCCGGACCGGTCGTCCGTGCCGGGAGGGGGAGCCGACCGGACCGGGTGGAGCGTGGTCACCTCCCCACTGTCACACCCGGGCGCAACCGGCCGTCGCCCGCCGGGAGAAGGAGCGCGCGGACCGGCCACATGCAGTGTGATCTCCCTTACACTTCGCGCCGTCCCGGGGCCCGCCCCCGGGACGCCGACCTCCGCCGCACCGGGGAGCACGGCGCCTCCCGGGCGGCCGCAGACGCCTGGAGGAGCCATGCCTGACGGATCGCTGTCCGGCGGGGAGACGGCGCTGGTCGCCGTCATCCTCGCGATCTCCCTCGCCGCGCTGGCCTTCGCCGCCTACCTGGTCCGCGCCGTCATCGCCGCCGATCAGGGCACGGAGAAGATGAAGGAGATCGCCCGGGCCGTCCAGGAGGGCGCGGCGGCCTACCTGCGTCGGCAGTTCCGCACGCTCAGCGTCTTCGCGGTGATCGTCTTCGCCCTGCTGCTGGTCCTCCCCGTGGCCGACGGCGGCTTCGGCACCCGGGTGGGACGGGCGGTGTTCTTCCTCGTCGGGGCACTGTTCTCGGCGCTGGTCGGCTTCATCGGCATGACCCTGGCCACGCGCGGCAACGTGCGGGTGGCGGCCGCCGCCCGCGAGGGCGGCTACCGGCCGGCCTTCCGCATCGCGTACCGGACCGGCGGCGTCTGCGGGATGATCACCATCGGCCTCGGCCTGTTCGGCGCGGCGCTGGTCCTGCTGCTGTTCGACGAGACCGCGCCGGTCGTCCTCGAGGGCTTCGGGTTCGGCGGTGCGCTGCTGGCGATGTTCATGCGCGTCGGCGGCGGCATCTTCACCAAGGCCGCCGACGTCGGCGCCGACCTGGTCGGCAAGGTCGAGGCCGGCATTCCGGAGGACGATCCCCGCAACGCCGCGACCATCGCCGACAACGTGGGCGACAACGTCGGCGACTGCGCCGGGATGGCCGCCGACCTCTTCGAGTCCTACGCCGTCACCCTGGTCGCCGCCCTCATCCTGGGCCAGGTCTTCTTCGGCTCGGTGGGCATGGTCTTCCCCCTCGTGGTGGCCGCGATCGGGGTCATCGCCTCGGTCGTGGGCATCCTGGCCACCAACCCGGGCAAGAACGACCGCAACGGCCTGGCCCCGATCAACCGCGGCTTCTTCGTCTCCGCCGTGGTGTCGCTGGTGCTCGTGGCGGTCGCCGCGTTCACCGTGCTGCCCGGCACCGGTGGGGGTGCGGGCCTGGCTGTCAGCCCGCAGGTGCTCGGCCTCGTGGCGGTGCTCGTCGGCGTCGTGCTGGCCGCGGCCATCCAGCAGCTCACCGGCTACTTCACCGAGACCAGCCGCAAGCCGGTCCAGGACGTCGGGCGCAGCTCCCTCACCGGACCGGCCACCGTCATCCTCTCCGGCATCTCGCTGGGCCTGGAGTCGGCGGTCTACGCCGCGCTGCTCATCGGGGGAGCGGTCTACGGCGCCTTCCTCATCGGGGGCGGGGCCGCGCTCTACGCCGTCGCCCTGGCCGGGTGCGGGCTGCTCACCACCGCCGGCGTGATCGTCTCCATGGACACCTTCGGCCCGGTCAGCGACAACGCCCAGGGCATCGCCGAGATGTCCGGCGACATCGACGACGACGGCGCCCGGGTGCTCACCGACCTCGACGCCGTCGGCAACACCACCAAGGCGATCACCAAGGGCATCGCCATCGCCACCGCCGTCCTCGCCGCCACCGCGCTCTTCGGCTCCTACAACGCCCAGGTCGCCGTCGCGCTCGACGAGGCCGGCGCCACGCTCGGCACCGCCTTCAGCCTGGTCAACCCGAACAACATCGTCGGTGCGGTCCTCGGCGCCGCAGTGGTCTTCTTCTTCTCCGGGCTGGCCATCAGCGCCGTGTCCCGGGCCGCCGGACGCGTGGTCTTCGAGGTGCGCGAGCAGTTCCGCACGCACCCCGGGATCATGACGTTCGAGGAGCGGCCGGACTACAGCCGGGTCGTCGACATCTGCACCAAGGACTCGCTGCGCGAGCTCGCCACCCCGGGCCTGCTGGCCGTGCTGGCGCCGGTGGCCGTGGGCTTCGGTCTCGGCATCGGCCCGCTGGCCGCCTACCTCGTCGGCGCCATCGCGGCGGGCACGCTCATGGCGGTGTTCCTCTCCAACTCCGGCGGCGCCTGGGACAACGCCAAGAAGATGGTGGAGGACGGCAGCTACGGGGGGAAGGGCAGCGAGGCCCACGCGGCCACCGTCATCGGCGACACGGTGGGCGACCCCTTCAAGGACACCGCCGGCCCGGCGATCAACCCGCTGATCAAGGTGATGAACCTGGTGGCACTGCTCATCGCACCCGCGGTGGTCGCCCTGTCGGTCGGGGAGGGCGCCAACACCCCGGTCCGGGTGGCGATCGCGCTGGCCGCCGTCGTCGTCATCGTGGTCGCGGTCGTGGTGTCCAAGCGGCGCTCGGTCGTCGTCGGCGAGGCGACGACGGCGTCCTCCACCGGGTCCGAGCTCACCACCAGCGCGCCCTGAACACCGCCGGCGGCTGACCCCTTGGCGGTACACCGCCTTCCACCTGCGGGAACACGGCCGCACCATCCACGTTGGTCGGGGTGGCGGCACGCCCATGGAGAGGTCGCCCCCGGCGCCACGGCGCCGGGGTGGCTTACCGTGGCCCGCCGAGGGGCGTTCCGCGGTGGCGCCCGCCGCCCCGGCACCCGCCGGGGCGACGCAGGAGACCGGCCGACCGGCCGGTCCCGCCGCACCCGCACCGCCCCCGCAGCACCGACAGGAGTCCCGTGCCCACCAAGACCACGCAGACCGAGAGCGACCCCACGACGGACGGCGCGAAGAAGACGCCGGCCCGCCGGGGCTCGGCCGCGTCCGGCGGCCGGCCGCTGGTCATCGTCGAGTCGCCGACGAAGGCGAACAAGATCGCCGGCTACCTGGGCAGCGGCTACGTCGTCGAGGCCAGCGTCGGGCACATCCGCGACCTGCCGCGCAACGCCGCCGACGTCCCGGCCGAGCACAAGGGCGCGGCGTGGGCGCGGCTCGGTGTCGACGTCGACAACTCCTTCGAGCCGCTCTACGTGGTCAGCCCCGACCGCAAGCAGCAGGTCACCCGGCTCAAGCAGCTGGTGAAGGACGCCAGCGAGATCTACCTCGCGACAGACGAGGACCGCGAGGGCGAGGCCATCGCCTGGCACCTGATCGACACCCTCAAGCCGCGGGTGCCGGTGCGCCGGATGGTCTTCCACGAGATCACCCCCGAGGCGATCGCCCGTGCCGTGGCCAACCCGCGGGAGCTCGACACCCACCTGGTCGACGCGCAGGAGACCCGGCGCATCCTCGACCGGCTCTACGGCTACGAGGTCTCCCCGGTCCTCTGGAAGAAGGTGCTGCCGAAGCTCTCGGCCGGCCGCGTCCAGTCGGTGGCCACCCGCATCGTCGTGGAGCGCGAGCGTGAGCGGATGGCCTTCCACGCCGCCGACTACTGGTCGCTGGAGGGCACCTTCGCCGTCCCCGGCCGCGCCGCCGGCGCCGACGCGGGCGAGCCCACCACCGTGCGGGCCAAGCTGGTCAGCGTCGACGACAGTCGCGTCGCCACCGGCAAGGACTTCGACGCGGCCACCGGCCGCGTCACCGGTGACGTCGTGCACCTCGACGAGGCCGGCGCCCGTGGCCTGGCCGCCCGGCTCGAGGGCCGCCAGGTGAGCGTCAGCCGGGTCGACGAGAAGCCCTACCGCCGTCGTCCGTACGCCCCGTTCACCACCTCCACGCTGCAGATGGAGGCCGGTCGCAAGCTCGGCTGGTCGTCGGCGCAGGTCATGCGGGTGGCGCAGCGGCTGTACGAGAACGGCCACATCACCTACATGCGGACCGACTCGACGAACCTGTCGGCCGAGGCGGTCAACGCCGCTCGCACCCAGGCGCGGGAGCTGTACGGCGACGCGTACGTGCCGCCGGAGGCGCGGGTCTACAGCAAGAAGTCCAAGGGGGCGCAGGAGGCGCACGAGGCCATCCGGCCCGCCGGGGACAGCTTCCGGACCCCCGGCCAGCTGGCGTCGGAGCTGGCGCGCGACGAGTTCCGGCTCTACGAGCTGATCTGGCAGCGCACCGTCGCCTCGCAGATGGCCGACGCCGTCGGCCAGACCGTCAGCGTCCGGCTGGCCGGTCGCAGCAGCACCGACGAGGCGGTCGAGTTCACCGCCAGCGGCCGCACGATCACCTTCCCCGGCTTCCTGCGGGCCTACGTGGAGTCCCGGGACGAGGGCGCGCAGAAGGACGGCGACGACGACCACGGCAGCGACGACGCCGAGCGCCGGCTGCCGCGCCTGGAGCGCGGCCAGACCCTCGACACCCGGTCGCTCGACGCCAAGGGCCACACCACCCAGCCGCCGTCCCGCTACACCGAGCCGAGCCTTGTGGCCCGGCTGGAGGAGCTGGGGATCGGCCGGCCGTCGACGTTCGCGTCGATCATGCAGACCATCCAGGACCGCGGGTACGTCTGGAAGAAGGGCAACGCCCTGGTCCCGTCGTTCGTGGCGTTCGCCGTGGTCAACCTGCTCGAGCAGTACTTCGCCCAGCTGGTCGACTACCAGTTCACCGCCTCGCTGGAGGAGGAGCTCGACGAGATCGCCGGCGGGAACCTGGGCCGGGTGGACTGGCTGACCGAGTTCTACTTCGGTGGCGAGGGCCGGCACGCCGGCGCGATCGCGCAGTCCGGCGGGCTCAAGCAGGTCATCGGCCAGCGGCTGGAGGAGATCGACGCCCGCGGCATCAACTCGATCCCGCTGCGCGCCACCGACCGCGAGGGCCGCCCGGTCGTCGTCCGCGTCGGCCGCTACGGCCCCTACCTGCAGGCCGACGGCGAGGACGGCGCGCGCGTCAGCATCCCCGAGGACCTCGCGCCCGACGAGCTGACCGAGGAGAAGGTCCGCGAGCTGCTGGAGGCGCCCTCGGGCGACCGGGAGCTGGGCACCGACCCGGAGTCCGGGCACCCGGTCGTGGTGAAGGCAGGCCGCTACGGCCCCTACGTCACCACCGTCGTCCCCGAGGGGAGCAAGGAGTCGCCGCGCACGGCGAGCCTGTTCTCGTCGATGTCCCCGGAGACGGTGACCATCGACGACGCGCTGAAGCTCCTGACGCTGCCGCGCACCGTCGGCACCGCGCCCGACGGCGAGGAGATCCAGGCGCTCAACGGCCGGTACGGTCCGTACCTGAAGAAGGGCACCGACTCCCGCTCGCTCGACAGCGAGGAGAAGTTGTTCACCACCACGCTGGACGAGGCTCTGGCGATCTTCGCCCAGCCCAAGCAGCGCGGCCGGGCGGCGGCCAAGGCCCCGCTCAAGGAGCTCGGCCCCGACCCGGTCACCCAGGGCGTGGTGACCGTGCGCGAGGGTCGCTTCGGGCCCTACGTCACCGACGGCGAGACCAACGCCAGCCTGCGCAAGGGCGACGACGTCGAGTCGATCACGATCGAGCGCGCCGCCGAGCTCCTGGCCGACCGCCGAGCCGCTGGACCGTCGAAGAAGAAGGCCGCCAAGAAGACGACGGCGAAGAAGACGGCGGCGAAGAAGACGACCGCGAAGAAGGCCACCGCGAAGAAGACGACCGCGAAGAAGGCCGCCACGACGGCGTCGGACCCGGTCACCGCGGGCTGATGAAGGACCCCGTCCCCCGCACCCCTCGCATGCTCGGGGGAGGCCTCGGGGCGGGGCCGCCGGACGAGGACGCGCTGGGGGCACGGGCGCGCTCGTTCGGGGCGGTCGCGGCCGGGTACGCCGCGCTGCGGCCGACGTACCCGGTCGACGCGGTCGAGTTCCTCCTCGGCCGGGACCGGTCGCTCGACGTGCTCGACGTCGGTGCCGGCACGGGACTGCTCACCCAGGTCGTGCTGGGCCTGGGGCACCGCGTCCGCGCGGTCGACCCGTCCCCGGAGATGCTGGCCGAGCTCGGCGCCCGGTTCCCGGCGGTCGCCACCGCCGTGGGGACCGCGGAGCGGCTCCCGGCTGGGAACGCCTCGGTCGACGCCGTCGTGGCCGGGCAGGCCGCGCACTGGTTCGACCCGGTCCCGGCCGCCCGCGAGATCCGCCGGGTGCTCCGTCCCGGTGGAGTCCTCGGCCTGGTCTGGAACACCCGCGACGACCGGGTGCCCTGGATCGCCGCACTGGAGGAGCTGATCGCCGACGAGGCGCGCGGGCACGAGGCCGACCAGCGCGTCGTCGACCGCTTCGCCGAGGAGCTCGGGGCCGACGTCGAGGTCGTCGAGTCGGGGATCGTGCAGCGTGCGGGCCCCGAGGACGTCGTCGGCGGCATCGCCACCCGCAGCTACGTGGCGGTCATGGACGGCGCCCGGCGCGAGGAGTTCCTCTCCGCGATCCGCCGGCTGCTGGCCGACCACCCCGGCACCCGGGGGCGGCCGGAGCTCGAGCTGCCCTACCGGACGCACGCCTACCGGCTCACCCCGCGCTGACCGCCGCCGGCCGACGGTCAGGACAGGCGGGTGCCGACGGCGAAGACCCGCCGGAAGGGCAGCAGCGTCGTGCCGTCGGGTCGGGGCGGGTAGGCCGTCCGCAGGGCCTCGGCGTAGGCGGCGGAGAACGCGGTCGCGGCGTCGTCGTCCAGCCGGGCGAGGACCGGGCGCAGCACCGTCGAGCGCACCCAGGCCAGCACCGGGTCGGGCCCGCTCAGCTCATGCAGGTACGTCGTCTCCCAGACGTCGGGCACCAACCCCGCCCCGGTGAGCACCTCGGCGTAGCCGGCGGGCTCGAGCACGGCGTCGGCCCGCGGCGCGACGCCGGCCAGCCGGTCGGCCCACTCCGGGCGGCGGCACAGGTCGGCCAGCAGCGCGTGGGTGGGTGCCCGGAAGTTGCCCGGCACCTGGACGGCGAGCCACCCGCCGGCCGGCAGGGCCGCGGCCCAGCGCGCCATGAGGTCCGGGTGCCCGGGCACCCAGTGCAGGACGGCGTTGCTGACGACGACGTCCACCGCGCCGGCCGGGGTCCAGTCCCGCACGTCGCCGAGCCGGAACTCCACGTGCCCGGGAGCGGTGGCGGTGGCCGCGGCCAGCATCTCGGGGGAGGAGTCGACGCCGATGACGCGGGCACCCGGCCAGCGCTGCGCCAGCGAAGCGGTCAGGGAGCCCTCTCCGCAGCCCAGGTCGACGACGACCCGCGGGTCGGGGGCCCCCACCCGGGCGAGCAGGTCGGCGAACGGGCGGGCGCGTTCCCCGGCGAACCGCAGGTAGGTGTCCGGGTGCCAACGGCCGGGTGAAGTCTTGCCGGCCTGGCGCGTCGGATCCCCGGTCGCACTCATCATCCCCGACCCTGACAGGGCTCCGCCCGTCCGCGGAGCCGTCGAGAACCGCCCACCCGCCGGGTAATGCGGTGCCGGAACGTGGTCCCCGGCCGGTACCGTAACCCCGCTGGGCCCGCTCCGCCCTGCCGCCCACCGACCTGGGGAGCTCGCCATTCCGGCCGACCCGAACTCACCGGCACCGCCCGAGAAGGCGGTGCCGGCTGCTCCGGTCGGGGAGCCGGCCGCCCCGGGCGACGGGCTGCCGCCCGCCGGCACGCCGGTGCCGCCGTCCGCGGGCCCGCCCCTGACCGACGTCGGCCCGGACGGCGCACCCCCCGGCTCGTCCGCCTCGGGCGCGGACGGCTCCGGTGCGGTGGGCACGGTGGCCAAGATCCGCGCGGTGCTGCGGGTGCGCGACTTCCGCAAGCTCTGGCTGTCCACGCTGCTGTCCAGCTTCGGTGACTGGCTCGGCCTGCTCGCCATCACCGTCACGGCGACGATGACCTTCGACGACTACGCCGCGCAGAACTTCGCGCTGGCCGGCGTCCTGCTCTTCCGGCTGCTCCCGGCCATCGTGCTCGGCCCGGTGGCCGGGGCCTTCGCCGACCGGTTCGACCGGCGGAAGACGATGGTGGTCACCGACATCTTCCGGTTCGGGCTGTTCGCCTCGATCCCGATCGTCGACAACCTCATCTGGCTCTTCATCGCCCAGTTCGTCATCGAGGCCTTCAGCCTGTTCTGGATCCCGGCCAAGGACGCCGCCGTCCCCAACATGCTGCGCAAGGACCAGCTGGAGCCGGCCAACCAGCTCTCCCTGGTCACCACCTACGGGCTCACCCCGGTGGCCGCGGCGATCGTGTTCGCCCTGCTCACCAGCGTGGGCGGCGAGCTCAGCGCCGTCCTGCCGGGCGTGGACGAGGTGGACCTCGCCCTCTACCTGAACGCGCTCACCTTCCTGGTCGCGGCCTTCGTCATCTGGAACCTGCCGTCGATCAGCGGCCGCCGGGCGGAGGGGGCGGTGGTCGGCCAGCAGGAGAGCTTCCTCGGCTCGCTGGTCAAGGGCTTCTCCTTCGCCGGGCACACCCGCCTGATCCGGGGCCTGGTCGTGGGCATCACCGGGGCCTTCGTCGCGGCGGGCGCGATCATCGCCACCGGGCAGGCCTACGTCAACGTGCTCGGGGGCGGCGAGGCGGCGTACGGCCTGCTGTTCGGGGCCGTCTTCGTCGGCCTGGGCCTGGGTATCGGCATCGGCCCCAGCGTGGCCCGCGACCTCGCCCGCGAGCGCATCTTCGGGCTGGCGATCGTCGGCGCCGGGGTGGTCGTGGTGCTGCTGTCGCTGTCCTTCGCGCTGTGGATCTCGCTGCTGCTCGTGGTCGTCATGGGCTTCTTCGCCGGCATGGCCTTCCTGGCCGGGATCACCCTGATCGGCACCGAGGTGGAGGACTCGATCCGGGGCCGCACCTTCGCGATCGTGCAGTCCCTGGTCCGCGCGGCGCTGATCATCTCCCTGGCCCTCGTGCCGATCGGGGTGGGGCTGATCGGCCGGGAGGAGCTCGACCTCGGCGCCGTCGTGCTGCCGCTCTCCGGCGAGCGGATCATGCTGCTCGCGGCCGGGCTGCTGGCCATCGGCGTCGGGTTGCTCGCCTACCGGCAGATGGACGACCGGCGCCCCATCCCGCTGTGGGCCGACGTCGTCACCGCGCTGCGCCGCGACACCACCGCGCGCCGCAGGCTGGCCGGGGGCGGGGTGCTCATCGCCTTCGAGGGCGGCGAGGGGGCCGGCAAGTCCACCCAGGTGCGCCGGCTGCAGGAGTGGCTCGCCGACGAGGGGCTGACCGCCCGTGCGTCCTTCGAGCCCGGCGCCACCCCGCCGGGGGCCGGGATCCGCTCGATCGTGCTCGACCGCGCCCAGGTGGGCATCGCCCCGCGGGCCGAGGCGCTGCTCTACGCCGCCGACCGCGCCCAGCACGTGCACGAGGTGCTGCGCCCCGCGCTCGACGCCGGCGAGGTCGTGATCACCGACCGGTTCATCGACAGCTCGCTGGCCTACCAGGGCGCCGGGCGCACGATCCCGCTCGACGACGTCCGCACGATCTCCCGCTGGGCCAGCCAGGGCCTGCAGCCCGACCTGACGGTCCTGCTCGACCTGCCGCCCGAGGTGGGCCTCGCGCGAGCCCGCGGCCGGGCCGCCGCCGACCGGCTGGAGTCGGAGTCGCTGGAGTTCCACCAGCGGGTGCGGCGCACCTTCCAGGAGCTCGCCGAGGCCGAGCCCGACCGCTACCTGGTGCTCGACGCGCGGCGTTCACCCGACGAGCTCGCGGCCGCGATCCGGGTGCGGGTCGCCGAGCTGCTCTCCGGGCTGCCGCTGCAGACCCCCGCACCGCCGGCCGCGCAGACCCAGGTCGCTCCCGAGCTGCGGCACGACGGCCGGGGCGGTGCCCACGCGCACCATCCGCACGCGCAGACCGGCGCCACGCCGCAGCTGCACCCGTGACCGCCCCGGTGGTGGCGCCCGAGGAGGGCGTCTGGACGCAGGTGGTCGGCCAGCCGGCCGTGGTGGCCGAACTGCGGGCGGCGATCGCCGACCCGACCGCGATGACCCACGCCTGGCTGTTCACCGGCCCGCCGGGGTCCGGGCGGTCGGTGGCCGCGCGCGCCTTCGCCGCCGCGCTGCAGTGCCCCGCGGGCGGGGACGGCACCTGCCACGCGTGCCGCACCGTGCTGGCCGGGACGCACGCCGACGTGCAGATGATCGTCCCCGAGGGCCTGTCCATCGGCGTCGCCGAGGTGCGCGAGCTCGTGCGCATCGCCGGCCGGGCCCCCTCGCAGGGTCGCTGGCAGGTGGTGGTGGTCGAGGACGCCGACCGGATGACCGAGCAGGCGTCCAACACCGTGCTCAAGATGCTCGAGGAGCCGCCGCCGCGCACCGTGTTCCTGCTGTGCGCGCCCAGCCTCCACCCGGACGACGTGCCTGTCACCATCCGCTCGCGCTGCCGCGTCGTCGGGCTGCGCACCCCGCCGGCGGAGGCGATCGCCGAGGTGCTGGTCCGCCGGGACGGCGTCGACCCCGCGCTGGCCGCCTGGTCGGCCGCGGCGTCGGGCGGGCACGTGGGCCGGGCCCGGCGGCTGGCCCGGGATGAGACGGCACGGCTGGCCCGCAAGGCGGTGCTCGACGTCCCCCTGCGGCTGGTCTCCCTCGCCGCGTGCCTGGACGCCGCCGACGACCTGGTCGGCGCGGCGAAGGAGGAGGCCGACGAGGCCTCCGCCGCTCTGGACGGGGCCGAGACCGAGGCGGTCAAGGCCAGCCTGGGGGTCGGTGCGCGCGGGCCGGGCGTGGCCGCCGCCAGCCGGGGTGCGGGCCAGCTCAAGGAGCTGGAGAAGCGGCAGAAGTCGCGGGCCACCCGGCTCGGTCGCGACTCCCTGGACCGCGCGCTGGTCGACCTGGCCGGGCTCTACCGCGACGCACTGGTCCTCGACGCCGCTGTGTCCTCCCCGACCCACCCCGCGCCGCAGCTCAACCACCCCGACCGCCGCGCCGACGCCGAGGAACTGGCCCGGCGGATCGGCGCAGAGGGGGCGCTGCGCCGCATCGACGCGATCCTGGCCTGCCGGCGAGCGCTGGAGCAGAACGTGAAACCCCAGGTCGCCCTGGAGGCGCTGACCGTCGCGCTGCGCCTGCCCGCCTGAGGAAGGCCCTTGCTGCCCTCCTTCGCTCCTGGGCTCGCCGGGGACCGTGCGGGAGGGCCGCTGCGCGGAGCGGGGCGTGCGGTGTCGTAGGCTGTGCGGGCAGTTCGCCGCCTTAGCTCAGTCGGTAGAGCATCTCACTCGTAATGAGAAGGTCGTCGGTTCGATTCCGACAGGCGGCTCGCGCAGCACGGGCCCGTCCGCGAGGACGGGCCCGTCGTCGTTCCCCGGTGAGCGCAACGGCGCCCGTGCGCGCCGGGCACCGATGAGCCCCGGGAGAAGCACTGGTGCAACCGACTGCTCACGCGGCGCCGTGCTCGCCGTTGGCGGGCACGTTCGGCCGCCGCGGCGGGTCAGAGCCACCCATTCCCCGCTCGGATGAACGGGATACGGACCGGGTCGCTGGAGAAGGCTCCCCGGGTGTGCGGGATGAAGGACAGCCTCTTCTCCCAGTCGGCCTGCGTTGGCCGGTCCAGGGACGACCACAGCGCTTCGCTCACGAATGAGTAGTGCGTTCCCCAGGTGAGGCAGTGGAGCGCGAAGGCGAGGACCTTGCTCGGCGCGGCTCGCAGTTCCGATTCGAGGCGGAGGACCGCTTCCTTGCCTTCGTCCAGCGCCCCGAGCACCAGGTGGAAGCCCGCGGGGTCGGACAGGCCGCACATCGCCAGCGGCGTCGGGTCCCGGAAGTCCACATCGCCTCGCCGTGGCACCCGGAGGGCGTCGGCGAACTGCGGCCAGTCCACGTCCGGCACGTGCACGGAGCGGATGAAGGCCCCAGGGCCTGACGCCGACCGCGAGCGGTCAAGAGCATCGCGGAGCCGCCGTAGATCCGCCAGCAGGGGCGCCGCCTCCGTCGCTGACTGCGCCAGCGACGCCGCCTCCGTCGTCAGGAAGGCGGCATCCGCCGGACCGAGGAGGTGGCTCACGTGCTGGAGTCCGGTCGCTGTAGGAGCCAGTTCCCGTCCGAGCGTGGAGAGCACCGCTGCCCGTAGCCCGACTTCATGGATGGAGGCATCGGTCACCCGCATCAGCTGGCTCGCAGGGGCGTCCGGGCCGCTGAACCGTCCGGTCTTCTCCCAGGCGAACAGCCGGTCGTCGTGATCGTGGCAGTACCCGGGGAAGGTCGGTGCCGACGAGCCGGTCATCGGTCGCATCTCGACCGCGGTACCACCGATGACCACAGGGGTGCGGAGCCCGCCTCCGCTGCCGTTCGCAGTGAGGAAGGACCTGGGGATGACGTGCGAGTCGATCGCCGGTTCGTTGCATCCGGCAATGCGGCAGCGAGAGGGCGTGGAAAGCCGGTGAGCCCCGTGCACGGCACCGATCGTCGCCTGCACGGACGCGGTCACGGTCGCATGGAACGCGTGTCCGAAACGGTCGCGGATGCGGTGGATCAGGTTGTCCAGACCGAGGTTCGGCAAGGTGCGCTTCCTTCCTCAGGGCACGGTCTGGGGATGCCGCAGGCATGGCTGACGGCGGCACGCCTCCGTGAGGTGTGCCGCCGTCGGGTGCACCCGACGCCCGGTCCGGAAGGCCGGGCGGGAGGTCAGTGGTGCGTGGAGTTGTTCTTGGCGCGCTCGATCGAGGCCAGGATCTCGGCCTCGGCCGCGTCGCGGCCGACCCACTCGGCGCCCTCGACCGACTTGCCCGGCTCGAGGTCCTTGTAGGTCTCGAAGAAGTGCTGGATCTCGAGGCGGTCGAACTCCGACACGTCCTCGATCTCCTTGAGGTGCGCCACCCGCGGGTCCGTCGCCGGGACGCAGAGGACCTTGTCGTCCCCTCCGGCCTCGTCGGTCATGCGGAACATGCCGATTGCCCGGCAGGTGACCAGGCACCCGGGGAACGTCGGCTCCTCGAGGATCACCAGGGCGTCCAGCGGGTCGCCGTCCTGCCCCAGGGTGTTCTCGATGTAGCCGTAGTCCGCCGGGTAGCGGGTGGAGGTGAACAGCATCCGGTCCAAGCGGATGCGTCCGGTCTCATGGTCCAGCTCGTACTTGTTCCGCTGGCCCTTCGGGATTTCTACCGTCACGTCGAACTGCACGGACGTAGTGTGGCCCACGGGGGACGATCCGGTCGGCGCAGGCCCCCCTGTGGGGGGTGGGCACCATCTCGTCGAGCGGCTCGACGATCGTCACGGCCAACTACGGCCGCTTCCGACGGCGCATGACGATCGGCGTCGTGGTCCTCGTGCTGCTGCTCGCCGCCGGGGGTGTCGGGCTCGGCGTCGCGCTCGGCGGCGACACGGGCCGGGACGGCGCTGTCGCCGTCCCCGACGCGGAGCTGCCCAGCCTGGGCGAGGCCGAGCCCGTCCTGGCCGGGCTGGCGGCCGACGCGCCCCTCCCGGACCCCGACGTCCTCGCGGCCACGCTGACCCCGCTGGTCACCGGCCCGCCGCTGGGGCCCGGGACGACGGCGCAGGTCATCGACGTCGCCACCGGTCAGGTGCTCTACGACCAGGACGCCGGCGCCCCCCTGACCCCGGCCTCCACCGCCAAGCTGCTCACCGCCGCCGCCGTGCTCACCACCCTCGACCCGGCCGACACGTTCGAGACCCGGGTCGTCAGCGGCGCCACCCCCGGCGAGGTGGTGCTCGTGGGCGGCGGGGACCCGACGCTGTCGCGCACCGAGCCGTCGCTGACCTATCCCGGCGCCCCGACCATGGCCGACCTCGCCACCCAGGTGGTCGCCGCGCTCCCCGCCGGCACCGCCGTGACCCGCGTCGTGGTCGACAGCTCGCTGTTCAGCGGCCCGCTCACGGCCAGCGGCTGGGGCGCGGGGGACGCCCCCTCCAGCTACGCCGCGCCGATCACCGCCACCGCCGTCGACGGCGCCCGGGTCAGCCCCGGCGCGACCGCCCGGAGCGGGCAGCCCGGCCTGGATGCCGGCTCCGCCCTCGCCGACGCGCTCGGCGCGCCCGGCGCCGCCGTGGTCCTCGGGCAGGCCCCCGCCGGGGCACGGACGCTCGGCACCGTGGAGTCCGCACCGGTCGCCCGGCTGGTCGAGCAGGCGCTGTCCATGTCCGACAACGTGCTCGCCGAGTCCCTGGCCCGGCACGTGGCGCTGTCACGGGGGGAGCCGGCGACGTTCGAGGGCGCGGCCCGGGCCATCGTCGACACGCTGGACGAGGCCGGCCTGGACGTCACCGGCGTCGCCCTCGCCGACGCCAGCGGCCTCTCCCGGGAGGACGTGGTGACCGCCGAGCTGCTCACCGCCCTGGTGCGCGGGGCTGCCGACGGCAGCCTCGGGAACGCCGCGGGCCTGCTCGCCGGGCTCCCGGTGGCCGGGTACGACGGCACCCTCGCCGACCGCGGGGACGACGACCCGGCGACCGCGCCGGGGACCGTGCGCGCGAAGACCGGCACGCTGCTGGGTGTCAACGCCCTCGCCGGCACCATCGTGACCGCGGACGGACGGCTGCTGGCCTTCGCCGTGGTGGCGGACGAGGCGACGGGCAGCGAGGTGGCCGCGGAGGCCGCGCTCGACGAGGTCGCCGCCACGCTGGCCGCCTGCGGCTGCCGGTGACGCCGCGGCCCGCCGGGCCGGGGGGCGCTCCACGCGTACGGTGAGGCGATGAGCAGCGCCTCCTCGATGGTCGACTGGGATCTCGCCGGACGCACGGCCCGCCGGCTGGTGAGCAGCGGCCCGAGCACGACCCGGGAGGAGGCCGCCGCCGTCGTCGCCGAGCTGCACCGGGCCGCGGCCACCGCCGTCGCGCACGTCGAGGCCCTCACCGGGTTGCGGCCCGCCCCCGGGGGCGCGGTCCCGGAGGTCGTCGTCGTCGACCGACCGGGCTGGGCGGACGCCAACGCCCGCGGCATGGCCGCCCTGCTCGACCCGCTGGTGCAGAAGCTGACCGAGCGCCAGGAGAGCCGTCCCGGCGCCCTCGCCACGGCCATCGGCTCCCGCGCCACCGGGCTGCAGGCCGGTGGGCTGCTGGCCTTCCTGTCCTCGCGGGTGCTCGGCCAGTACGAGGTCTTCGGCACCGGTGGCCGGCTGCTGCTGGTGGCGCCGAACATCGTGGCGACCGAGCGGAAGCTGGGCGTCGACCCGTCGGACTTCCGGCTCTGGGTCTGCCTGCACGAGGTCACCCACCAGCTGCAGTTCACCGGCGTCCCCTGGCTGACCGGCTACCTCGAGTCGCAGATCGCGGAGTTCGTCGCCGCCACCGACCTCGCCCCCGACGTGCTGCGCGAGCGCCTGCAGGACCTGCTGCGCGGCCTCGCCGACGCGGTGCGGGGCGGGGACGGCGGCTCCGAGGGGCTGCTGGCGCTGGTGCGCGACCCGCGGCAGCGGGCCGTGCTGGACCGGGTGACCGCGGTGATGAGCCTCGTCGAGGGCCACGCCGAGTACGTCATGGACGGTGTCGGGCCCGACGTGGTCCCGTCGGTGCGCACCCTGCGCAAGCGGTTCGCGCAGCGCCGCAAGGGTCGCGGACCGCTCGACCGCGTGATGCGCCGGCTGCTGGGGCTGGAGCAGAAGATGAAGCAGTACGCCGACGGCCGGCACTTCGTCGGCGGGGTGGTCGAGCTCGCCGGCATGGAGGGCTTCAACCGGGTCTGGGAGGGGCCGGCGAACCTGCCGCTGGTCGACGAGCTCACCGCGCCCGAGCGGTGGGTGGAGCGGGTGCTCGGCCGCCCGGCGCTCCCCGCCTGAGGCCGGTGGCCGGGCCACCTCGCGCGGTCGCCGCGGTGCGGCTCGCGGTCCGCGCCGGGCTGCGGTCCGGCGCGGGCCCGGTGCTCGCCGCCTGCAGCGGGGGAGCGGACTCGCTGGCCCTGGCCGCCGCACTCGCCTTCGAGGCGCGGTCCGCCGGCGTGCGCGTCGGCGCGGTCACCGTCGACCACGGCCTGCAGCCCGGTTCGGCCGCGCGTGCGGAGAGCACGGCCGCGCTGCTGCGGCAGCTGGGCCTGGACCCGGTGCTGGTGCTGCCCGTGCGGGTGGCCGGCCCCGGTGGCCCCGAGGCGGCGGCCCGCACCGCCCGCTACGCCGCGCTGGCCGCCGCGGCGCGGGAGCGCGGCGCCCGGGTCGCCCTCGGGCACACGCTGGACGACCAGGCGGAGACGGTCCTGCTCGGCCTGGGCCGCGGCTCCGGGCCCCGGTCGGTCGCGGGCATGGTGCCCTTGCGGGTCTCCGACGGCGTCTCCTGGTGGCGGCCGCTGCTCGGCGTCCGCCGCGAGACCACCCGGCGGGCTTGCGCGGACCAGGGGCTGCCCGTGTGGGACGACCCGTGGAACACCGACCCCGCCTACACCCGGGTGCGGCTGCGCACCGAGGTCCTGCCGCTGCTGGAGGAGGTCCTCGGCGGCGGTGTGGCGCCGGCGTTGGCGCGCACCGCGGGGATGCTCCGGGAGGACCTCGACGCGCTCGACGACCTGGCGGCCGCCGAGCTCGCCCGGCTGGCCGCGGAGTCCGGCGACGGCGGCCTGCCCGCCCGGCCGCTGGAAGCGCTGCCGGCCGCGCTCCGCCGGCGCGTGCTCCGCGGGTGGCTGCGCGGTGCCGGGGTCCCCGACCTGCAGGCGGTCCACCTGCGCGCGGTCGAGAGCCTGGTCACCGGCTGGCGGGGGCAGGGCGTGGTCGACCTACCCGGCGGCGCGGGCGTCGTCCGGGCGTCTGGCAGTCTGGTGCTGCTGCCGCCGGAGGCTCGGCGCAGCACCCCCGGAACCGCACCCCACGAGGAGCACACTCCGTGACGGAGCCTGCCAGCACGCCCGGCGCACTCGGTCCCGACCACGGCTACGGCCCGGACATCGACCACGTCCTGCTCAGCGAGGCGCAGATCCGCGACAAGATCGCCGAGCTCGCCGCGGCGGTCGCCGCCGACTACGCGGGCAGGGAGGTCCTGCTCGTCGGCGTGCTCAAGGGCGCGGTGCTGTTCATGAGCGACTTCGCCCGCGCGCTCCAGCTGCCCACCCAGATGGAGTTCATGGCGGTCTCCTCCTACGGGTCCGCCACCAGCTCCTCGGGTGTCGTGCGCATCCTCAAGGACCTCGACCGGGACATCACCGGCAAGCACGTGCTGGTGCTCGAGGACATCATCGACTCCGGGCTGACGCTCTCCTGGCTGCTCAAGAACCTCGGCGGCCGGAACCCCGCGTCGCTGGAGGTCTGCACGCTGCTCCGCAAGCCCGACGCGGTCAAGGTGGAGGTGCCGGTGAAGTACGTCGGCTTCGACATCCCGAACGAGTTCGTCGTCGGCTACGGCCTGGACTACGCCGAGCGGTACCGCGACCTGCCCTACATCGGCACGCTCAAGCCCGAGGTCTACGCCTGACACGTCGTCGTCCTCCGGACGACGACCGCGGCCGGGTGCCGTGCCCCGGCTGCGCTTGAGCCCTCCCGTCGCGGCCGGTGAGGAGCCTCCGGGCCCGTCGCCGGCTGCGACCCTCGCGGGGCGGATCACCTCCGGTGCCGCGACCGCCTGCCGTCCCCGCCCCGTGTCCCGCGCGTCTGCCGTGACCGGCGAGGACCCTCCGGGCCCGTCGCCGGTCACGTCGCCCGGGCGGGGGACGTTCCCAGCTCGCACGCAGGGATCGCCCAGGTGCACCGGTGTACCGTCGATCCCGACGACGCTGCACCGAGCGCCGGGGTCCGTGCCCGGGCCGTGGCGGCGTCCCCGGGACGGTCAGGAGGGTCGACGGGCGAGCCGGCACGCCGGCGCCCGGCATCGGTGTATGGAACGTAAGAAGATCTTCCGCTCCGTGTGGTTCTGGGTGGTCCTGGTCATCCTGCTGGCCCTGACCGTCTCGTCGCTGTTCAGCGGCGAGGGCAACCGCCAGGAGATCACCACCTCGACGGCCCTCGAGCAGATCGAGAGCGGCAACGTCGAGTCGGCGACGCTCAACACCAAGGAGCAGACGCTCGACCTGGAGCTGACCGACGAGGTCGAGGGCAGCACCGAGGTCACCACCTCCTACCCGGTGGCGGTCGAGGGCGACATCGTCGACCTCCTGCGCGCCCAGGAGGACGAGCAGTTCGACACCAACGTCACCCAGGACAGCCTGCTGGTCAGCCTGCTGGTCAGCTTCCTGCCGTTCCTGATCCTGCTCCTGCTGCTCTTCTGGCTGTTCAACTCCATGCAGGGCGGCGGCCGGGGCGTCATGGCCTTCGGCAAGTCCAAGGCCAAGCAGATCACCAAGGACATGCCGAAGACGACGTTCGCCGACGTCGCCGGCGCCGACGAGGCGATCGAAGAGCTGCACGAGATCAAGGACTTCCTCGCCAACCCGGTGAAGTTCCAGGCCGTCGGCGCGAAGATCCCCAAGGGCGTGCTGCTCTTCGGCCCGCCCGGCACCGGCAAGACCCTGCTGGCCCGCGCGGTCGCCGGCGAGGCGGGCGTGCCGTTCTTCTCGATCTCCGGGTCGGACTTCGTCGAGATGTTCGTCGGTGTCGGTGCCAGCCGGGTCCGCGACCTGTTCACCCAGGCCAAGGAGAACTCCCCGGCGATCATCTTCGTCGACGAGATCGACGCCGTCGGGCGGCAGCGCGGCGCCGGCATGGGCGGCGGGCACGACGAGCGCGAGCAGACGCTCAACCAGATGCTCGTCGAGATGGACGGCTTCGACGTCAAGGGCGGGGTCATCCTGATCGCCGCGACCAACCGGCCCGACGTCCTGGACCCCGCGCTGCTGCGCCCGGGTCGCTTCGACCGGCAGATCGCCGTCGACCGCCCCGATCTCGAGGGCCGCAAGAAGATCCTCGAGGTGCACGCCAAGGGCAAGCCGCTCGCGCCCGACGTCGACCTGGAGACCGTGGCCCGCCGCACGCCGGGCTTCACCGGCGCCGACCTCGCCAACGTGCTCAACGAGGGCGCGTTGCTCACCGCCCGCAACAACGGCTCGATGATCACCGACGCGACCCTCGAGGAGGCGATCGACCGCGTCATCGCCGGCCCCGAGCGCAAGACGCGGGCGATGAGCGAGAAGGAGAAGAAGGTCACCGCCTACCACGAGGGCGGGCACGCCCTGGTGGCGCACGCGCTGCCCAACCTGGACCCGGTGCACAAGGTGACGATCCTGCCCCGCGGCCGCTCGCTGGGGCACACCCTCGTGCTGCCGACCGAGGACAAGTACACCCAGACCCGGTCGGAGATGATCGACACCCTCGCCTACGCCCTCGGTGGGCGGGCCGCCGAGGAACTCGTCTTCCACGAGCCGACCACCGGGGCCGGTAACGACATCGAGAAGGCCACCTCGATGGCCCGCGCGATGGTGACCCAGTACGGCATGAGCGCCAAGCTGGGCGCGGTGAAGTACGGCAGCAGCGACTCCGAGCCGTTCCTCGGGCGGGACATGGGGTCCCGCCCCGACTACTCCGAGGCCGTCGCCGCCGACATCGACGCGGAGATCCGCGCCCTGATCGAGGCCGCGCACGACGAGGCGTGGGAGATCCTGGTCGAGTACCGCCACGTCCTCGACCAGCTCGTGCTCGAGCTGATCGAGAAGGAGACGCTCTCCAAGGACGACATGGCGCGCATCTGCGCTCCGGTCGCCAAGCGGCCGGCCCTCGCCCCGTACAACGGCTTCGGCAAGCGCACCCCGTCCGACCAGCCGCCGGTGCTGACGCCGGCGGAGCGGGCCGGGCAGAACGGGTCGGGGGCCACCAGCCCCGTCGGTGACGTCGGGGCCCCGGTCCAGGGATGAGCCGGGACCACCGATGAGCGAGATCCCGGCCGAACCCGCCGACCAGCTGCTGACCCCGGCGCCGGGGGTGGACCAGGAGCGGGCCGCGGCGGCGGTCCGGGAGCTGCTGCTCGCCATCGGCGAGGACCCCGATCGGCCGGGCCTGCAGGACACCCCGGCGCGTGTCGCGCGGGCCTACGCGGAGACCTTCGCCGGGCTGGCGCAGGACCCGTACGACATCCTCGCGACCACGTTCGACGAGGACCACGACGAGCTGGTGCTGGTCAAGGACATCCCGATGTACTCGACCTGCGAGCACCACCTGGTGCCCTTCCACGGGGTCGCGCACGTCGCCTACATCCCGGGGCAGGACGGCCGGGTGACCGGGCTGTCCAAGCTGGCCCGGCTGGTCGAGGTCTACGCCCGCCGGCCGCAGGTGCAGGAGCGGATGACCCGGCAGATCGCCGACGCCCTCGACGACGCCCTCAAGCCGCGCGGCGTGCTGGTCGTCGTCCAGGCCGAGCACCTGTGCATGGCGATGCGCGGCGTCCGCAAGCCCGGTTCCTCCACGGTCACCTCCGCGGTCCGCGGCATCTTCCGCGAGAACGCGGCCACCCGCAGCGAGGCCATGGCCCTCGTGCTCGGCCGGTGAGCGGGGCGCGTCGATGAGCCCCGCCGCGCTGCCCCGTCCGGGTCGCTGCCTGGTGATGGGCGTCCTCAACGTCACGCCCGACTCCTTCTCCGACGGCGGCTGCTTCGCCGACCCCGCCACCGCGATCGCGCACGGACTGGCCATGCACGGCGCGGGCGCCGACTACGTCGACGTCGGCGGGGAGTCCACCCGCCCGGGAGCCGACCGGGTGGACGCCGAGGAGGAGTGCCGCCGCGTGCTCCCGGTCATCCGGGAGCTCTCCGCCGCGGGCGTGCGCACCAGCGTCGACACCACCCGCGCCGAGGTGGCCGAGGCGGCGCTGCACGCCGGCGCGGTGCTGGTCAACGACGTCAGCGGTGGGCTGGCGGACAAGAACATGGCCGACCTGGTGGCCGAGGCGGGCGTGCCCTGGGTGCTCATGCACTGGCGCGGGCACAGCCGGGAGATGTACGCGGCGGCGCAGTACGGCGACGTCGTCACCGAGGTCTGCGCCGAGCTCACCGCCCGGGTGGAGGACGTCGTCGCCGCCGGGGTGCGCCCCGACCAGCTGGTGCTCGACCCCGGCCTGGGCTTCGCCAAGCGCGCCGAGCACAACTGGGCGCTGCTGGCCGGGCTCGACCGGCTCGTGGCCGTGGGGCTGCCGGTGCTCGTCGGCGCCTCGCGCAAGACCTTCCTGGGCCGGCTGCTCGCCGACGCCGACGGCGTCCCCCGCCCGGCCGAAGAGCGCGACGCCGCGACCCTGGCCACCACGGTGCTCGCCGCGCAGGCCGGGGCCTGGGGCGTACGGGTGCACGACGCCGCCGGCTCGGTCGACGCCATCCGCACCGTGGCCGCCGTCCGCGCGGCGAGAGGAGCCGGCCGTGGCCAGCACCCCTGACCGGATCGTCGTCCGGGGCATCCGCGCCCACGCCCACCACGGCGTCTACGCCTTCGAGCGCGAGCGCGGGCAGATGTTCCGGGTGGACGCCGTCCTGGAGCTGGACACCACCGCCGCGGCCGCGGCCGACGACCTCGCGCGGACGGTGAACTACGCCGACCTGGCCCAGCGGTTGCACCACGTGGTCGCGGGGGAGCCGGTCAACCTGCTCGAGACCCTCGCCCAGCGGCTGGCCGACGTCTGCCTGGCCGACGAGCTCGTCGACGCCGTCGAGATCACCGTGCACAAGCCGCAGGCCGAGCTGGGGGTGCCGTTCGACGACGTCGAGGTCACCATCCGCAGGGAGCGCCGGTGAGCCGCGCCGTCCTCTCGCTGGGCGCCAACCTGGGCGACCGCGCCGGCGCGCTGCGCACCGCGCTCACCGCGCTGAAGGACGACGGCGTGCTGGTCGCCCGCTCCACGCTGTACGAGACCCCGCCGTGGGGGCCGGTCGAGCAGCCGCCGTACCTCAACGCGATCGCCGTCGTCCGCGGCGAACGGGATGCCCGGGGCTGGCTCGCGCGGGCGCAGGAGCTGGAGCAGGCGGCCGGCCGCACCCGCGAGGTGCGCTGGGGCGCCCGCACGCTCGACGTCGACGTGGTCACCGTGACCGGTGACGACGGCGCCCCCGTGCTCTCCGACGACCCCGCGCTGACCCTGCCGCACCCGCGGGCGCACGAACGGGCGTTCGTGCTGGTGCCTTGGCTGACCCTCGACCCGACCGCAGTCCTCCCGGGCCGCGGCCGGGTCGCCGACCTGGTGGCCGCGCTCGACCCCGCCGACGTGGCGGCGGTCGTGCGCTGGGACCACCTGCACTGAGGACGCCGTGACCCCCGTCCGCCGCCGCGACCTCGTCGTCCTCGCCCTCGGGCTCACCGTGGCCGCGTGGCTGCTGGTGCGCGCCTGGTACGGCGACCTGCCGCCGTTGCGCTGGTGGCTGCCGGCGCCGCTGGCAGTGCTGGCCCTGGCCGAGGCGCTGGGGGCCCGGGTGCTGCGCTCCCGCCTGCACGCGCTGCGCGAGGCACGGGCCGGCCGCGGCCCCCGGGAGCGCGACGCCGCGAGCGTCCGCCCGGTCGAGCCGATGCTCGTCGCCCGGCTGGCGGTGCTCGCCCAGGCCAGCGCCTACGTGGGCGCCGTCTTCACCGGCGTCTGGCTCGGCGTCCTCGCCTACACCGGCCCCGCGGTGGGCCGGTTGCAGTACGCCGGCAGCGACACGGTGACCGCGCTGCTCGGCCTCGTCACGTCCCTCGCGCTGGTCGCCGCGGCGCTGTGGCTGGAGTCGGTGTGCCGCGTCCCGCCGGGCTCGTCCGACGACGATCCGGCCCCCGGGGTCTCGGCCTAGCGCTCGCCCGGCCCCGCGCCGGGCAAGAACGGTCAAGCGCCGGCGGCTCCCGGGACGGCACGCTGCAGGCATGACGGGACGCGACCGCCTCCGCGAACTCCTCGACGCCGTGCTGGACGAGGAGAACCACACCCTCGCCGAGATGGCCGGCGACGCCTACGCCTCCCCGTTCCACTTCAGCCGGGTCCTGTCCCGGGAGGCCGGGGAGGCGCCCGTGGCGATGCGGCGCCGGGTGATGCTCGAGCGCGCCGCCTGGCAGCTGCGGCAGGGCAGCAGCGTCACCGAGGCCGCGTGGGCGGCCGGGTACGAGTCGGTCGAGGGGTTCAGCCGGGCCTTCACCCGCGCCTACGGCCGGCCGCCCAGCGCGGTGGACGCCGGGTCCGGCCACTGGCTGCCGGCGCCCAACGGCATCCACTTCCACCCGCCCACGTCCCTGTGGGTGCAGAGCACGGAGCACGCGATGAACCCGCTCACCGAGCAACTGGTGGCGCACGACCTCGACGACACCCGGCACCTGCTCGAGGCGGCGAAGGGGCTGACCGACGAGGAGTTCCGCGCGACGCGGCTGCCCGGCCTGGTCGTGCTGCCGTGGGACGGCCCGGAGGAGTCGGTGCAGGCGGTGCTGACGCACCTGGTCCACACGGTCGAGGTCTGGCTGGCGTCGATCGAGGGGCGCGACGTGCCCGACCGTCACGCCGACGCGGACCCCGCCACGTTGCTGGAGCGGCACGACGCCGTGGCTCCCCGGTGGCTCGCGGTGATCCGCGACGTCGACCGCCGGGGCGGCTGGGACGACCGGCTGATCGACGCGCTCTGCGAGCCGCCGGAGAGCTTCGTCCTGAGCGGCGTCGTCGCCCACGTGCTCACCTTCTCGGCCCACCGGCGTCAGCTGGTCCGGCACCTGCTGCGGACGGCGGGCCGCCGGATCGACACCGGCGACCCCATCGACTGGCTCCGCGCCCGCCGCGGCGAGACCCCTGGAGGAGACCCGTGCTGACCTACTACACCGCCACCACCCTCGACGGCTGGATCGCCGACCCGCAGGACTCCCTCGACTGGCTGCTGCGCCAGCCGCACGACGAGGCGGGTGCCTTCGGCATGGACGCCTTCATGGCCGGGATCGGCGCCCTGGTCATGGGGTCGACGACCTACGAGTGGGTCCTGGAGCACGAGGCCGGCAAGCCGTGGCCCTACACGCTGCCGACGTGGGTGATGACCTCGCGCCACCTGGTAGCGGCAGGGCCCGCGGTCCGGTTCGCCTCCGGGGACGTCCGTGCCGTCCACGAGGCGATGACCGCGGCGGCGGGCGGGAAGGACCTCTGGCTGGTCGGCGGGGGCGACCTGGCCGGTCAGTTCGCCGAGGCCGGGCTGCTGGACGAGGTCGTGGTCTCGATCGCGCCGGTGACCCTCGGCGCGGGCCGGCCGCTGCTCCCGCGCCGGCTGGACCTCGAGCTGGTCGAGTCAGCGGTCAACGGGGCGTTCGTCAGCGCGCGGTACCGGGTGGCCGGCCCGCTGCTGGAGGACCGGCGTCCCTAGGCCGACGCGGCTCCGGCCGTCTCCGGCATCCGCCCCTCCACCGAGCGGCGCAGCGCCGAGTGCAGCGACTCCGGCGTGAGGACGCCGAGGAACTGGTCGCCGTCGAGCACCGCCACCCACCCCGCCTCGTGCTGCAGCATCGTGGCGAACGCCGTCTTCAGCGACGCCTCGCGCGGCACCCAGGCCTCCATCCGCCGGGCCGCGGATCCGACGGTCCCGCCGCCCGTGGCGCGGTCCGGCGACAGCCAGCCGTGCAGGTGCTCGGCGTCGTCGAGCACCACGGCCCAGCGCGCGCCGGACCGCTGCAGCGCCGACCGGGCGTCGGCCAGCCCGTCGTCGACGTGCAGCACCGGCGGCTGCTCCAGGTCCTCGGGGTCGATGCCGGTGACGGCGAGCCGCTTGAGGCCCCGGTCCGCGCCGACGAAGTCGGCCACGAACTCGTTCGCCGGCCGGCCCAGCAGGTCGGCGGGGGTGGCGAACTGCTCGACCCGGCCGCCCTCGCTCATGACCGCGATGCGGTCGCCGATCCGCACGGCCTCCTCGATGTCGTGGGTGACGAAGACGATGGTCTTGCGCACCGTGGCCTGCAGCCGCAGGAACTCCGCCTGCAGCCGCTCGCGCACCACGGGGTCGACGGCGGAGAACGGCTCGTCCATGAGCAGCACCGGCGGATCGGCGGCCAGCGCCCGGGCCACCCCGGCCCGCTGGCGCTGCCCGCCGGAGAGCTGGGCGGGGTAGCGGTCGCCGTGCACCGCCGGATCGAGGCCCACGGTGGCCAGCAGCTCGTCGACCCGCGCCCGGATCTCCCTCTTGTCCCAGCCCAGCAGCCGGGGGACCGTTCCGACGTTGGCGCGGATCGTCTGGTGCGGGAAGAGGCCGACGTTCTGGATGACGTAGCCGATGCGGCGGCGCAGCTCCACCGGATCGGCCCGGGTGACGTCGTCGCCGCCGATCACGATGCGGCCGGTGGTGGGCTCGATGATCCGGTTGATCATCTTCATCGTGGTCGTCTTCCCGCAGCCGGACGGGCCGACCAGCACGGTCAGCTCGCCCGCGGCGAAGGTGAGGTCGAGCTCGGCCACGCCCACTGTGCCGTCGTCGTAGACCTTGCCCACGCCCTCCAGCCGGATCTCCGCCGCGTCACCGGACGCGCTCGCGGTCGGTGGAGTGTGCGCAGTAGCGTCCACGGGGTGGCCCTCCTGGGATGCGCCCGGTGCTGAGCGCGGGTGCCGGTACGTCCGCCTCCGGCGCGGTGCTGGCCGTGGACGGGGCGCCGAACCCGTGGTTCGACGCAACCTACGTGGTGGCGAACTGGGACACCATTCTGCGGTACCTCGGGGAGCACGTCAGGCTCACCGTCGCCGCCGTCGTCATCGGGGCGCTCGTCGCCCTGCCGCTGGCCCTGCTCGCCCGTCGCGTCCGGTGGCTGGCCGGCCCGGTGCTCGGCTTCTCCTCGATCGTCTACACGATCCCGTCGCTGGCGATGTTCGCCCTGATCTTCCCGTTCACCGGGCTGACGGCGACGACGGTGCTGATCGGGCTGGTCGTCTACTCGCTGGTGATCCTGGTCCGCAACTTCCTGACCGGCCTGCAGGGCGTGCCGGCGGAGGTGCGCGAGGCCGCGCAGGGCATGGGCTACGGCCGGATCCGGCTGTTCTGGCAGATCGACCTGCCGCTGGCGCTGCCGGCGTTCATGGCCGGGCTGCGGATCGCCACCGTCTCCACCGTCGCGCTCACCACCGTGGGTGTCCTGGTGGGGCACGGCGGGCTCGGCCAGCTGATCTTCGGCGGCTTCAACGCCAACTTCTACCGGGCCGAGATCGTCACCGGCGCGGTCGGCTGCGTGCTGCTCGCGCTGCTGGCCGACCTGCTGCTCGCCGGCGCGGAACGGCTGCTCACCCCGTGGGCGAGGGCGCGGTCGTGACCGGCTTCGGCGACGCCCTCGTCTACCTCAACGACCCGTACAACTGGACCCGGCCCGGCGGGCTGCTGGACCTGCTCGTCGAGCACCTCGCGGTCTCGGCGATCGCCGTCCTCGCCGCCCTGGTTCTCGCGCTGCCCCTGGGCATCGCCCTGGGCACCAGCGGGCGCGGCGGGGGAGCGGTGGTCGTCCTGTCGAACGTCAGCCGCGCGGTGCCCACGCTCGCGCTGCTCACCCTGTTCGCGGTCAGCCCGATCGGCTTCGGCAACCGGGCCACGGCGATCGCCCTGGCCGTGTTCGCCTTCCCGCCCATCCTCACCAACACCTACGTCGGCTTCCGGGGGGTGGACGGCGACGTCCGCGAGGCCGCCCGCGCCATGGGCATGACCCGAGGGCAGGTGCTGCACCGGGTCGACCTGCCGCTGGCGCTGCCCCTGGTCATGACCGGGGTGCGCACCGCCGCCGTGCAGGTGGTGGCGACGGCCGGGCTCGCGGCACTCGTCGGCGGGGGTGGCCTGGGCCGGGTGGTCAACCTCGGGTTCGGCCAGCAGGACTACGGGCTGATCATCGCCGGCGCGATCGTCATCGCGGCGCTGGCGCTGCTCACCGAGCTGGTGCTGGTGGTGCTCTCCTGGGCGGCGCGGCCCGGGCCGAAGCGGGTGCCCCTCGTGACCGGTCGCCCGCGGGCCGTGCGGGGAGAGCCCGAGCTGACCGCGACCGGCGTCCCCCAGTGATCACACGTCGGTAACGGATCCCCGGGCGCCGGATACCCGATTGCGTGGTGCACAACGGGACGGTTCGATGGTGGCGCGGGAGTCCTCCCGCCAGACACGCGTGCCGACCGGCACGGGACACAGAAGGCGGGCCTCCGACCATGCGCGCACGAATCCGTTCCCTCGCTCCACTCGCCCTCGCCGTCGCGCTGACCGCGGCCTGCGGGGAGTCGGGGTCCTCCGGCACCGGGGGCGCGGGGGACACCGGCGGCGGCCAGGCCTCCGGCGACGCCTGCGCCCCGGTCGCCGGCGACCAGCTCGTCGTCCTCGACGACGACCAGGACCTGCAGAACGCCGACAACATCATCCCGGCGGTCAACGCGGCCGCGGCCGAGGCGAACCCGGCGCTGCTGCCGGCGCTGGACGCCGTCTCGGCGGAGCTCACGACCGACGAGCTCATCGAGATGAACGCCGCGGTCGACGTCGAGCGGCAGAACGCCGAGGACGTCGCCGCCGCCTGGGTCGAGGAGAACGTCGACACCGCCGGCCTCGCCCAGGGCAGCGGCCCGATCGTCGTGGGCGCAGCCAACTTCACCGAGTCGACGATCCTCGCCACCATCTACGCCGACGTCCTCACCGCCGCCGGGTTCGACGCCTCCGTCCGGGAGGCCGGCAACCGGGAGCTGTACCTGCAGGCGCTGCGCAACGGGGAGATCCAGGTCTTCCCCGAGTACCTGGCCACCGTCACCGAGACGCTCGAGGGTGACGAGCAGAACCAGGTCGCCAGTGGCGACGTCCAGGAGACGCTGGCGGCCCTCCAGCCGCTGGCCGAGGAGGCTGGCCTGGTCGTCGGGGAGCCGGCGGAGGCCGCCGACCAGAACGCCTTCGCCGTCACCCAGGCCTTCGCCGACGAGCTGGGGGTCAGCACCCTCTCCGAGCTCGCGGAGGCCTGCGGGGACGGCTCGCTCGTCCTCGGCGGGCCCACCGAGTGCCCGACCCGGCCGTTCTGCCAGCCGGGGCTGGAGGAGACCTACGGCCTGGAGTTCGCCGAGTTCCGGGCGCTGGACACCGGCGGCCCGCTGACCAAGGCGGCGCTGCAGCGGGGCGAGATCTCCCTCGGCCTGGTGTTCAGCTCCGACGGCGCCCTCGCGCAGGGCTGACCGCCGTCCCGGCCCACCCCTCGGGCTCGCTCCTGGCTCACCACTCGGGGTCCTGGCTCACCGTCGACGCTGAGCCAGGACCCCTGACGATCAGTCGAAGGACCGCCCTTCCCCCCACGCCTCGGACGCTCGGCGCGGGACCCTGAAGGGCGGCCGTTCCAGCACGTCACGGGCTCGCGGCGGGTCCCTGCACGGGGGCCGTTCCAGCACGTCACGTCCAGCCGCCGGGGGGCAGCTGTTCCCCGGCGGCGACCGCAGTCGGCACCCGGTTGCCCTCCGGTGCCAGCGGGCACGACCAGCGCGGGTCGTAGGCGCACGACGGGTGGTAGGCGAAGTTGAGGTCGACCACCAGCCGGTCGCCGTCGCTGCCGAGGTCCGCGCCCTTCACCGTGTCCAGCAGGTAGCGGCCACCGCCGTAGGTGGTGTCGCCGGCGGTCCCATCGCGCAGCGGCAGGAAGACCCCACCCCCGTAGAGGGCGATCCACCAGACGTCCAGCCGGCCGACGCCGGGCAGCGCCACCGCCCCGATCCGCTCCAGCAGCACCACGCCGTCGGCGGCCGTCGGTACCTCCAGGCGCCGGGGTCCCGCGGGCTCGAGCACCGGCTCGAACCGCAGCCCCGGGTCGTACGGGGCGACCGGCAGACCGCGGAAGGCCGCCCGGGCGGCCGGGTCCAGCGGCGACTGCGGGTGGCCGGCGAAGAGCTCGTCGCGGCCGTCCCGCCACCGCTGCCAGCCCCGTTCGGGATCGGGGTCGTCCCGGACGGCGGCGTGCAGCGCGGCCACCCGGCGGCGCCAGTCGAGCAGGGAGAGGGTCACCTCCGCACTGTTGCACCTGTGGCCACTGTGGGCACGGGGGCGAATGCTCCCCGTGAACGCCGCACGTCGTTACGCTGGAGCCATGCCCCGCCGCGAGGACGACGACGTCGACCGCGGCCCGGCCGCTCCGGGTCCTCGGACGCTGCTGCAGGCCGGCGGTTTCCTGCTCGCCGCCGGCGCCACGCTCGCCGTCTTCCTGACCGACAACGCCCAGCTGCTGCGGGTGGCGGTCGTCGCCGTGGCCTGGGCGTTCGTGCTCGCCACCTTCGCCGCCGGCCGGCGCGGCACCGACCGGGTGCGCGCCGAGGCCCGCGAGGCCGGCCTGCGGCGCGCCTACGAGCGGGAGCTGGAGCGGGAGGTCGCCGCCCGCCGCGAGTACGAGCTGGAGCTCGAGAACGAGCTGCGTCGCGAGACCGAGGACGCGATGCGCGACGAGCTGGATGCGCTGCGCGGCGAGATCGCCTCCCTGACCGGCCTCCGCGACGAGATCGCCCGGGTGGCCGGGATGCGGGGGGAGATCGCCGCGCTCGGCGAGCTGCGCGACGAGGTCGCCCGCGTGGCCGCGCTCCGTGACGACGTCGCCGCGCTGACCGGCCTGCGCACCGAGCTCGGGCAGCTGGGGGCGCTGCGGGAGGACATGGGCCGCTTGCGCGCCGAGCTCGCCGAGCAGCTGTCCAGCGAGATGCTGGTCGAGCGGATCGTCATGCGCACCCAGGCCAGCCGGGTGGACGGGCCGGCCCGCACCCTCGACGGCGGCGCGGCGTGGAGCGACGACGCGCCGCCGCGCGAGCTGACCGGGGGGTGGCCGGCCATCCGGCTGGACGAGCCACGCCCCACCCAGCAGTTCGAGCAGGTGCGCACGAGCACCAGCACGTGGTCCTCCGCCCCGCCACCGGCTCCGGCCGTCCCCGTGACGCCGCCGGTCCGCCCCGCCGCGTCCGCGCCGCCGGTCCCGCCGCCGCTGCGTCCTCCGGTCCCGCCGGTGCCGGGCCGCCCGGCCGCACCGGTGCCTTCGGGGCTCGGCCGACACGAGCGCGCCGCGGCGCACGAGGACGACCCCTACCTCGGGTCGCGGCACGCCCCGGCCGAGCCCCCGCCGCCGGTTCCCGTCGCGTCGCCCGTGGTCACGCCCTCGGCCCCGCGGCCGCCGGCCGACCCACCGCAGTCCCCGCTGGAGTGGCTGGCCGCCCGGTCCCTGCTGGACGCGCCCGCCCCGTCCCGGGTCGACGACGCCCCCCGCCGCCGGCGCACCGACGAGCCGGCGGAGCCGCTGCCCGCCGAGTTCACGCCCACCACCGCGCACCCCGCGGTGACGCCCGAATGGGCGTGGCAGCCGGACGAGGACCGGGCGGACACCTCCGACCGGCTGGCGCGGATCCTGGCCGAGAACGGCGTCAGCCCGGTCTCCGGCGGGCGCCGCCGGCGGCGGTACCGGGAGGACGGCGAGAGCGACGACGTCCTGGCCCGGGTCCTCGGCCGCTGAGCCTCACCGCGGACCGCGGGACAGCCCACCCCCGTCGAGCACCAGCGTCTGGCCGGTGACCCAGCCGGCGCCGTCGCCCAGCAGGTAGGCGGCGGCCTCGCCGACATCCTCGGGCGTCCCCAGGCGCGCCATCGGGTAGACCGCCGCGGCCTCCGCCTCCCGGCCCTCGAACAGGGCTCCGGCGAAGCGGGTCTTCACCACCGCGGGGGCGACCGCGTTCACCCGCACCTTGGGTGCGAGCTCCACGGCCAGCTGGGTGGTGAGGTTGATCAGCGCCGCCTTGCTCACGCCGTAGGCGCCGATCTCCGGCGAGGAGCGCAGCCCCGCCACGGAGGCGACGAACAGCACGGAGCCGCCGTGCTCGGCCATCCAGGCCCGCCAGACCTCCTGCACCAGGCCCAGCGAGGCGACGACGTTCGTGTCCAGGATCTTCCGGCAGGCGTCGAGGTCCAGGTCCATCAGCGGCCCGTACGCCGGGTTGATGCCGACGTTGCCGACCAGCACGTCCAGGCTCCCGAACGTCTCGATCGCCGTGCGCACCGCGGTGGCCCGGTGCTCCGGGTCCCCGGCGTTGCCGGCGACCGCCACGGCCACCTCCGGCCCGCCCAGCGCCTCGACCGCCTCGGCCAGCGCGCCGGGCTTGCGGGCGGTGAGCACCACTCTCGCCCCGCGCTCGACCAGGCTCCGGGCGATGCCCAGGCCGATGCCCCGGCTGCCGCCGGTGACCAGTGCGGTCCGTCCCTCGAACGTGTGCACGCTGCCTCCTTCGCCGATGTGCCGGCCGTCACGGTAGGGCGGGGCCCCCGCCAGGTCCCGACCGGGGCCCCGGACCGACGTGAGCCAGGACACAGCAACGAGGCGTTGCGTCGGACGCGTAGGGGTCACAGACTCGCCATCGGTACGTCGCCCGCGTGACACATCCGGTTGCAGCGGGCGCCGGACCGGAGCAGGACCCGAACGACCACCGCGATCCGTGTGGATCGCGCCCGACGTCCGGTACCCGTCAGGGACTGGAACGAGAGGTGCACCGATGCCTGCTCCCCGCAGGACCGTCCGTGCGTTGCTGGGCCCGGCCCGCACGCACGCCCGCCCGGCCGACGCGCCCGCCCGCCTCCGCGTGGGCGTCATCGGCGCCGGCCGCGTCGGCGCCGTCCTGGGCGCCGCGCTCGCCGCCGCCGGCCACGACGTCGTCGCCGCGTCCGGGCTGTCCGCAGCCTCCGCCGAGCGCGCCGAGCGGCTGCTGCCCGGCGTCCCCCTCATCCCGGCCGACGCGGTGGTGGCCGCCGCCGACCTGGTCGTCCTCGCCCTTCCCGACGACACCCTGGCGGGCCTCGTCTCCGGGCTGGCCGAGACCGGCGCCTGGCGCGCCGGTCAGCTGGTGTTCCACACGTCCGGGGCGCACGGGCTGGCCGTGCTCGCCCCCGCCGAGCAGGCCGGGGTGCTCGCCCTGGCGCTGCACCCGGCCATGACCTTCTCCGGCGTCGCGGAGGACGCCGACCGGCTCGACGGCGCCCCGTTCGGCGTGACCAGCCGCCCGGAGCACCGCCCCGTGGCCGAGACCCTCGTGCTGGAGATGGGCGGCGAGCCGTTCTTCGTCGCCGAGGCCGACCGCCCGCTCTACCACGCGGCGCTGGTCACCGGCGCGAACCACCTGGTCACCCTGGTGGCCGAGGCCGCCGACCTGCTGCGCACCGCCGGAGTGGCCGAACCCGGCCGCGTGCTGGCGCCGCTGCTCACCGCCGCGCTCGACAACGGCCTGCGCCGGGGTGACCGAGGGCTCACCGGACCGGTCAGCCGCGGCGACGCCGGCACCGTCGCGCGCCACCTGGGGACCCTCACCGAGCGAGCCCCGGGGTCGGTGGCCGCCTACGTCGCCATGGCACAGCGCACCGCGGAGCGGACCCTCGCCGCCGGCCGGCTCAAGGACCACGAGGCTGCGCCGCTGCTCGAGCTGCTCGCCGCCGCCCGGCACGACGATCCGGCCGGGTCCCGATGACCGTCGGCACCCGGCCCGCCGTCGCCGCCTCCGCCGCCGAGCTGCGCCGGCTGGTCGACGCGCTGCCCGGCCCGGTCGCCCTGGTGCCCACCATGGGCGCCCTGCACGAGGGGCACCGCACCCTCGTCCGCGCCGCCCGCGAGCGCGCCGGCAGCGTCGTCGTCTCGGTGTTCGTGAACCCGACGCAGTTCGGGCCGGGCGAGGACTTCGACCGCTACCCGCGCACCTGGGACGCCGACCTCGCCGCGCTGGCCGAGGAGGGCGCCGACGTCGTCTTCCACCCGCCGGTCGAGGAGGTCTACCCCGCCGGCGCGGTGGGGGTGACCGTCGATCCCGGCCCGCTGGGGTCGGTCCTGGAGGGGGCGGTGCGCCCCGGGCACTTCGCCGGGGTGCTCACCGTCGTCGCCAAGCTCTTCGGCCTGGTGCGGCCCGACCTCGCCCTCTTCGGCGAGAAGGACTACCAGCAGCTGACCCTGATCCGCGCCATGGCCCGCGAGCTCGCGCTCGGCGTGGAGGTGGTCGGCGTCCCGACCGTGCGGGAGGACGACGGGCTGGCGCTGTCCAGCCGCAACCGCTACCTCTCGCCGGAACAGCGGGCCCGGGCCGCGACGTTGCACCAGGCACTGCGCGCCGGTGCGGACGCCGGCCCGCACGGCGCCGAGGCCGTCCTCGCCGCCGCCCGCGCCGTCCTGGCCGAAGCCCCCGACCTGGTCCAGGACTACCTGGAACTGACCGATACCGATCTGGGACCGGCGCCGGCCGCCGGCCCCGCCCGCCTGCTCGTCGCGGTCCGCGCGGGCAGCACCCGGCTCCTCGACAACACGGCAGTCCGACTGGGAGGCCCCCGATGATGCGCACGATGCTCAAGTCCAAGATCCACCGCGCCACTGTCACCCAGGCCGACCTGCACTACGTGGGCTCGGTGACCGTCGACGAGGACCTCCTCGACGCCGCCGACCTGCTGCCCGGCGAGCAGGTCGCCATCGTCGACATCACCAACGGCGCCCGCCTGGAGACCTACGTCATCCCCGGTGAGCGGGGCAGCGGCGTCATCGGCATCAACGGTGCCGCCGCGCATCTCGTGCACCCCGGCGACATGGTCATCCTGATCAGCTACGGCGTCATGGACGAGACCGAGGCCAAGAGCTACATCCCGAGGGTCGTCCACGTCGACGGCGCCAACCGCGTCGTCGAACTCGGCGGCGACCCGTCGGCCCCGGTGCCCGGTGCCGCCGACCAGCAGCGCAGCGACCTCGGCGTCCCGATCCGGTGACCCGGTGCTGCTGACCGTCGACGTCGGCAACAGCCAGACCGTCCTCGCCACCTTCGACGGCGCCCGCCGGGTCGGCTCCTGGCGGGTGACGACCGCGCCCCGGGCCACCGCCGACGAGCTGGGCATGCTCTGGCGGGGCCTGCTGCGCGACACGGAGGTCACCGGGGTGGCCGCCTGCTCCACCGTGCCCGCGCTGCTGCCGGCGCTGCGCCAGCTGCTGGACTCCCTCGAGGTGCCGGTGGTGCTCATCGGCCCCGGCGTGCGCACCGGAGTCCCGCTGCACGTGGACAATCCCCGCGAGGTGGGGGCGGACCGCGTGGTCACGGCGCTGGCCGCGCACGAGCTGTTCGGCCGGGCACCCGGCGGCGGGACCCGGCCGGTGGTCGTCGTCGACTTCGGCACCTCCACCAACGTCGACGCCGTCGGCCCGGACGGGCAGTTCCTCGGGGGCGCCCTCGCGCCGGGGGTCGAGGTCAGCCGCGACGCGCTGGCCAGCCGGGCCGCCCAGCTGCGCTCGGTCGAGCTCTCCTGCCCGCCGCAGGCGATCGGGAAGAACACCGTCGCCGCGCTGCAGGCGGGGCTGGTGCTCGGGTTCGCCGGCCTGGTCGACGGGCTGGTCGGCCGGATCTCGGCGGAGCTGGTGTCGCAGTTCGGCACCCCACCGGTCGTCGTCGCGACCGGCGGGCTGGCCCCGCTGCTCGTCGACAGCTGCCGCACCATCGGCGAACGCGAGCCCGACCTGACGGTGCACGGGCTGCGGCTGGCCTTCCAGCGGCAGCAGGCCGCCGAGCGGCGGGTGGCCGCCCCGTAGGCTGGGTTCCCGTGACGGACGTGGGACCGAACGGTACGGGCGCCGACGACAGCGGCGAGGAGCTGCCGGAGCAGATGCGGGTCCGCCGGGCCAAGCTCGACCGGCTGCGCGAGTCGGGGGTCGACCCCTACCCGGTGACGGTGCCCCGCACGACGACGCTCACCGCGGTCCGCGCCGCGCACCCCGAGCTGGAGCCGGACACGATGACCGGCGAGCGGGTCGGGGTCACCGGCCGGGTGATCTTCTTCCGCAACACCGGCAAGCTCTGCTTCGCCACGCTGCGCGAGGGCGATGCCGAGCTGCAGGTGATGCTCTCCCGCGACCGCGTCGGCGAGGAGGCGCTCGCCGCGTGGAAGTCCGACGTCGACCTCGGTGACCACGTCTTCGTGGCGGGCGAGGTCGGGACGTCGCGCCGCGGCGAGCTGTCGGTCTTCGCCGACTCCTGGCAGCTGACCGCCAAGGCGTTGCGCCCGCTGCCGGTGGCGCACAAGCCGATGAGCGAGGAGCTGCGGGTCCGCCGTCGCTACGTCGACCTGATCGTGCGCGACGAGGCCCGCCGCACCGTCCGCCAGCGCGCCACCGTCATGTCCACCCTGCGCGCGGGGCTCGGCCGGCGGGATTTCATCGAGGTCGAGACGCCGATGCTGCAGACCGTGCACGGCGGTGCGGCGGCCCGGCCGTTCCGCACCCACATGAACGCATTCGACCTGGACCTCTACCTGCGTATCGCACCGGAGCTGTTCCTCAAGCGGTGCATCGTCGGCGGCCTGGACCGCGTGTTCGAGATCAACCGGAACTTCCGCAACGAGGGTGCGGACAGCTCGCACTCCCCGGAGTTCGCGATGCTGGAGTTCTACGCGGCCTACCTCGACTACAACGACATCGCGGTCATCACCCGGGAACTGATCCAGGAGAGCTGTGCGGCGCTGTTCGGCGACCACGTGGCTCGGCACCACGACGGCACCGAGCTGGACCTCTCCGGCGTGTGGCGGCAGGTGCGGCTGTTCGACCTGGTCAGCGAGGCGGTGGGGGAGACGGTGACCCCGCAGACGCCGATCGAGCAGCTGCGCGCCCTGGCCGAGCGGCACGGGGTCGGCGTCGACCCGGCCTGGATCCACGGCAAGCTGGTCGAGGAGATCTTCGAGGCGCTGGTGCAGCCGTCGCTGCAGGAGCCCACGTTCGTCATGGACTACCCGGTGGACACCTCGCCCCTGACCCGGGCGCACCGCTCGGAGCCGGGCGTCGCGGAGAAGTGGGACCTCTACATCGGCGGGATCGAGCGGGGCACCGGGTACTCCGAGCTCGTCGACCCCGTCGTCCAGCGGGAGCGGTTCACCCAGCAGGCGCTGCTGGCCGCGGCCGGCGATCCCGAGGCGATGGTGCTCGACGAGGACTTCCTCGAGGCGCTGGAATACGGCATGCCGCCCACGGGGGGCGTAGGAATGGGCATGGACCGGTTGATGATGACGCTCACCGGTCTCGGGATCCGGGAGACGATCCTGTTCCCGTTGGTCCGGCCAATCAGTTCCTGATCGGGCCGTATCTCGATTTCCCCCTCCCATAGGGGAGTGGAATCGTGCGCCCATTTCCGATTATCCGGAGATCGTGCTGTAATGGACCTCGCACCCGCCGGGTGCTATTTCCGTCCGACCTCCGGGTCGCTGCGATTAGCGAGGAACGAATGGCGCGCAAGGTCCAGGTCATCCTGAGCGACGACCTCGACGAGAATCTTCCGGCCGACGAGACCGTCAGTTTTGCGCTCGACGGCACCTCGTACGAGATCGACCTGGCGGAGAAGAACGCCCAGGAGATGCGCGACGCGTTCGCCCGGTACATCTCGGCGGCGCGCAAGGTCGGCCGCGGCACCCGCGCCTCGGGCGGCGGCCGGTCCCGCGCCACCGGTGGCGGTGGCCGGATGGACCGCGAGCAGGCCGGCGCCATCCGTGACTGGGCGCGCAAGAACGGTCACGCGGTGAGCGACCGCGGCCGCATCCCGGCCAGCGTCGTCGAGGCCTACGAAGCCGCCCACTGACGCAGGACAGCAGCACTCCGACCTGGTCGGACTTCGACCCGCGTGGCGGGGGCGCGCAGCGTCCCCACCCGCGGGTCGATTGGTTCCGGCTCCGTGCAGCGCTCCCGGCACCTGGCCGCCGGTGGAGGCCGACAGGCCGACGGTGTGCACCGTCCGCTCACGGCGTAACAGGGGCGGAACACCACCTGCCAGGGGGTGGTTGGAACGGACAGCCACCCACCGGAACCGTCGGACGACGACGGGACGGCGTGGTCCGCGACTACAGTGGAAAGACCGGTGCCCCCGCGCGCCGACGGACGTCGGGTGCTCCTTCCCAGCACGGGGAGGGCAGCGCCGGACCAGCCGGTCAGAGGAGAAGCAGCAGATGTTCGAACGGTTCACCGACCGAGCCCGCCGTGTCGTCGTCCTGGCCCAGGAAGAGGCCCGGATGCTCAACCACAACTACATCGGCACCGAGCACATCCTCCTGGGTTTGATCCACGAGGGTGAGGGCGTCGCTGCCAAGGCCCTGGAGTCCCTCGGCATCTCGCTCGAGGGTGTCCGCCAGCAGGTCGAGGAGATCATCGGGCAGGGCCAGCAGGCGCCGTCCGGGCACATCCCCTTCACCCCGCGGGCGAAGAAGGTCCTGGAGCTGTCGCTGCGCGAGGCGCTGCAGCTCGGCCACAACTACATCGGCACCGAGCACATCCTGCTCGGCCTGATCCGCGAGGGCGAGGGCGTCGCCGCCCAGGTCCTCGTGAAGCTCGGCGCCGACCTCAACCGCGTCCGCCAGCAGGTCATCCAGCTGCTGAGCGGCTACCAGGGCAAGGAGCCGGCCGCGGCCGGCGGCCCCGCCGAGGGCACGCCGTCGACCTCGCTGGTCCTCGACCAGTTCGGCCGCAACCTGACCCAGGCCGCGCGCGACTCCAAGCTCGACCCGGTCATCGGGCGGGCCAAGGAGATCGAGCGGGTCATGCAGGTGCTCTCGCGGCGCACCAAGAACAACCCGGTCCTCATCGGCGAGCCCGGCGTCGGCAAGACCGCCGTCGTGGAGGGCCTGGCCCAGGCGATCGTCAAGGGCGAGGTGCCCGAGACGCTGAAGGACAAGCAGCTCTACACCCTCGACCTGGGTGCGCTCGTCGCCGGTTCCCGCTACCGCGGTGACTTCGAGGAGCGGCTCAAGAAGGTGCTCAAGGAGATCCGCACCCGCGGCGACATCATCCTGTTCATCGACGAGATCCACACCCTCGTCGGGGCGGGTGCCGCCGAGGGCGCGATCGACGCCGCCAGCATCCTCAAGCCGATGCTGGCCCGCGGCGAGCTGCAGACCATCGGCGCCACCACGCTCGACGAGTACCGCAAGCACCTGGAGAAGGACGCCGCGCTCGAGCGCCGCTTCCAGCCGATCCAGGTGGGCGAGCCGACGCTGGCCCACACGATCGAGATCCTCAAGGGGCTGCGCGACCGGTACGAGGCGCACCACCGGATCAGCATCACCGACGGCGCGCTCGTGGCCGCCGCGACGCTGGCCGACCGGTACATCTCCGACCGCTTCCTGCCCGACAAGGCGATCGACCTGATCGACGAGGCGGGCGCGCGGATGCGGATCAAGCGGATGACCGCGCCGCCGGACCTGCGCGAGTTCGACGACAAGATCGCGGCCGTCCGCCGCGAGAAGGAGTCGGCGATCGACGCGCAGGACTTCGAGAAGGCCGCATCGCTGCGCGACACCGAGAAGCAGCTGCTGGGCGAGAAGGCCGAGCGCGAGAAGCAGTGGAAGGCCGGCGACATGGACGTCGTCGCCGAGGTCGACGACGAGCAGATCGCCGAGGTGCTGGCCAACTGGACCGGCATCCCCGTCTTCAAGCTCACCGAGGAGGAGACCACCCGTCTGCTCCGCATGGAGGACGAGCTCCACAAGCGGATCATCGGCCAGGAAGAGGCCATCAAGAGCGTCAGCCAGGCGATCCGGCGCACGCGGGCGGGCCTCAAGGACCCGCGCCGTCCCGGTGGCTCCTTCATCTTCGCCGGCCCCTCGGGTGTCGGTAAGACGGAGCTGGCGAAGGCGCTGGCGCAGTTCCTGTTCGGTGAGGACGACGCGCTCATCCAGATCGACATGGGTGAGTTCCACGACCGCTTCACCGTGTCCCGCCTCGTCGGTGCCCCTCCGGGGTACGTCGGTTACGACGAGGGTGGCCAGCTGACCGAGAAGGTGCGGCGCAAGCCGTTCTCGGTGGTCCTCTTCGACGAGATCGAGAAGGCGCACGCGGACGTGTTCAACACGCTGCTGCAGGTTCTCGAGGACGGTCGGCTCACCGACGGTCAGGGCCGGATCGTGGACTTCAAGAACACGATCCTGATCCTCACCACCAACCTCGGTACGCGGGACATCTCCAAGGCCGTGGGCCTCGGCTTCCAGGCCGGCAACGACGACCAGTCGAACTACGAGCGGATGAAGCTCAAGGTCAACGAGGAGCTCAAGCAGCACTTCCGGCCGGAGTTCCTCAACCGCATCGACGACATCGTCGTGTTCCACCAGCTGACCGAGCAGGAGATCGTCCAGATCGTCGACCTGATGGTCAGCCGGGTGGAGAGCCAGCTGGCGAACAAGGACATGGCGCTGGAGATCACGCCGCCGGCGAAGAAGCTGTTGGCCGCCCGGGGCTTCGACCCCGTGCTGGGCGCCCGGCCGCTGCGCCGGACCATCCAGCGCGAGATCGAGGACGCGCTGAGCGAGAAGATCCTCTACGGCGAGCTGTCCGGCGGGCAGATCATCGTGGTGGACGTCGAGGGCGAGGGCACCGACGCGAAGTTCACCTTCCGCGGCGAGGCCAAGCCGGTCGACCTGCCCGACACCCCGCCGGTGGCCCTCTCGGGCGCCGAGGGTGACGAGAACGGCTCCGCCTCGGCGGAGTAAGGCCGGCAGGACCACGACAGGGGCCGCTCCCACCGCGAGGTGGGGGCGGCCCCTGTCGTCGTGACATGGCGATCCTCCGGATCGCACCGCGGCCAGGTGCCGTACCCCGGCTGCGTCGAGCCATTTCGTCGACCCGCGTGGGGAGCCTCCGGCCCCGCCCAGCAGGCCGACCCTCGCAGGGCGCCTCACGTCGGAAGGGCGAATCTCCCGTCGGCGGTCTGCTCGACCAGCCCGTCGGTGAGCAGCGAGTACAGGCAGCGGGACCGCTGGACCGCGTCGGCCCAGGCCGGTTCCAGCGCCGCGGTGTCCACGGGCTCGTGGGCGGCCCGCAGGACGTCCAGCAGCCGGCCACGCACCTGGCGGTCGGTGCCGGTGAACTTCTGCACCCGCCGGGGCGGGCCCTCGTGAGCCGGGGAGCCGGCCAGCCGCCAGGCGCAGCGGTCACGCACCGGGCACGCGCCGCACCGCGGGGTGCCGGCGACGCACACCAGCGCGCCCAGCTCCATCACCGCGACCGAGAAGCGGACGGCGCGGCCGTCGTCCTCCGGCGCCAGCGCGGCGATGTCGACGAGGTCGGCGGCCCGGGCGTTGCCCGCCTCCGCGCGACCGTGCACCAGCCGCGCCACCACGCGGCGGACGTTGGTGTCGACGACGGGCTGGCGCCGGCCGTACCCGAAGCAGGCGACGGCCCGGGCGGTGTACGTGCCGACGCCCGGTAGCGCCTCCAGGGCGGGGACCTCGGCGGGGACGACGCCGCCGTGCCGCTCGGTGATCGCGATCGCGGCCTCCCGCAGCCGCAGGGCTCGTCTGGGGTAACCGAGCTTCCCCCAGGCTCGGATCACCTCGGCGGGCGGCGTTGCGGCGAGCTCTGCCGGGGTGGGCCACCGGGTCATCCAGTCGCGCCAGACGGGCTCCACGCGTGCCACGGGGGTCTGCTGCAGCATCACCTCGCTGACCAGGACGGCCCAGGGTTCGACGTCTGGCGTCCGCCAGGGGAGGTCGCGGGCGGCGGTGGCGTACCAGTCGACGATCACCTCGCCGACAGGTGCGGCCGCGGGGGAGGTCGGACCGGTCACGGGCGTCCAGTCTGCCGTGCGCACGGCGCGGCGTGCCGAGCGGACCAGTCCGCACCGGGCGCACTAGCGTTCCCCGCGTGTTGCACCCGGTCGGTCCGCTGCCCGCTGCCGTCTACTGGCGGCGTCGGCTGACCGTGCTGGTCCTCCTGCTGGCCGTTCTCGGCGGCCTGGCGTGGCTCGCGGTGAGCCTCCTGACCAGCAGCGGGGGGAGCGGTCCCGCGGCCGCGCCGGCCGGCGGCGCCGCGCCGTCCGAGCCGCCCGCCCTGGAGCGGGTGGTGCCCTCGGCCTCCGGGGTCCGAACGCCGGGGACGACGCCGCCACCCAGCGAGCCACCGGTACCGGCGGGCCCGACCCCGGGTGGGCCCTGCACCGACGACATGCTGGACCTCGAGGTGCGCACCCCCGGGACGGCGCCCGTGGGCAGCAAGCCGACCTTCGAGCTGGTGGTGGTCAACTCCTCGCCGGTGCCGTGCGTGCGCAGGCTGGACAAGCAGCTGCAGGAGCTCGTGATGGTCGACGCCGACGGCGCGCGGGTCTGGGGCAGCAACGACTGCTTCCCGGAGAGCAGCGACGACGAGCGCACGCTGGCGCCGGGGGAGCCGGTCGTCTTCCCCGTGGTGTGGGGCGGGCTGACCAGCGAGCCGACCTGCACCGCTCCCCGGGTGACCCCGCCGGCGGGTGACTACGTGCTGCGTGGCCGGCTGGACACCAAGGTGTCCGGGGATGCCCCGATCACCCTCCAGTGAGGCCCCCGTCCGGGACGAGGCTCGTCCCGGAGCCTCAGCTGTAGCGGTCGAGGATCGAGGTCTCGGCCAGCCGGGACAAGCCCTCCCGGATACCCCGGGCGCGGGCCTCCCCGACGCCCTCCACGGCCAGCAGGTCCTCGATCGTGGCGGCGAGCAGCTTCTGCAGTCCGCCGAAGTGCTCGACCAGCCGGTCGATGATGCCGGCGGGCAGCCGGGGCACCCGGGCGAGCAGCCGGTAACCCCGCGGGCTCACGGGGGAGTCGAGCGCGTCCGGCGACGTCGGCAGCCCGTAGCACCGGGCGACCGCCGAGAGGTCGAGCAGCTCCGTGGCGGTCAGCGCCCGCAGGTCGGTGAGCACCTGGTCGATCGTGCGGTGGCGCCGCCCTGCCGCGGGGAGGTAGTCGCGCACGAGCAGCCCCCGGTCCTCCTCGACCCCGGCCAGCATCTCGTCCAGCTGCAGGGCCAGCAGCCGCCCGTCGGTGCCCAGTTCGACGACGAAGCCCTCGATCTCGTCGGCGATGCGGCGGACCATCTCCAGCCGCTGGCTGACGCTCATCGCGTCCCGCACGGTCACGAGGTCCTCGATCTCGAGTGCGGACAGCGTGCTCGCCACCTCGTCCAGGCGGAGCTTGTAGCGCTCCAGCGCGGCGAGCGCCTGGTTCGCTCGGGCGAGGATCGTCGTGGGGTGCTCGAGGGTGTACCGGCGGCCGGCGACGTACACGCTGATGATGTGCATCGACTGGCTCACCGAGATCACCGGGTAGCCGGTCTGGACGGCGACCCGCTCGGCGGTGCGGTGCCGGGTGCCCGACTCCTCGGTCGGAACGGTGGGGTCGGGCATGAGGTGCACGCCCGCCCGGACGATGCGGCTGCCGTCGTAGGAGACGATCACCGCGCCGTCCATCTTCGCCAGCTCCCGCAGCCGGGTGGCCGAGAGGGCGACGTCGAGGGCGAAGCCGCCGGTGCAGATCGACTCCACCACCCGGTCGTAGCCGAGCACGATGAGCGCGCCGGTGCGGCCGGCCAGGATGCGCTCGAGGCCGTCGCGCAGCGCCGTGCCGGGGGCGATGCGGCCGAGGAGCTCGCGCAGGGCGACCTCGGGGTCCACGTCGGCGGGCACGAGCGCTCCTGACGGTCGAGTGGTTCGGTGGCCGAGTCTACGTGGCCCCGTCGGGGGCCGGGCAGGCTCGGGGGTGCCGGCGTCCGCCCGCGACCCCCATACGAAACCCTACGGGCTCAGAACATGCGGTGGAAGGCGGCCCCCAGGTCGGGGACCTCGATCAGCCGCATGCCGGCCGGGGCCTGCCCGGCATCGGGGGGCACCAGCGCGACGCGGTAGCCCTGGCGGGCGGCCTCGGCCAGCCGGCGGCCGGTGCCCCCCACCCGGCGGATCTCCCCGGAGAGGCCGACCTCGCCGAGTGCCACCAGGCCGGCCGGCAGTGGGGCGTCCTTGGCGGCCGACGCGATCGCCAGCGCCAGGGCCAGGTCCACCGCCGGCTCGGCGATCCGCACCCCACCGACGGAGGCGGCGAACACGTCGGCCTCGGCGAGCTTGACGCGCCCACGCCGTTCCACCACCGCGTTCACCATGGCGACCCGCTGCGAGTCCAGCCCGCTGACGGCCCGCCGGGGGGAGCCGCCGCCGCTCGTGCTCGCCACGAGGGCCTGCACCTCGGCCAGCAGGGGCCGGCTGCCCTCGAGGGTGACGGTGACGCAGCTGCCCGGTACCGGGTCGGTGCGACGCGACACGAACAGCGCCGAGGGATCGGGGACGCCGACGACCCCGCTGTCGCCGATCTCGAAGCAGCCGATCTCGTCGGCCGGGCCGAACCGGCTCTTCGTCGCCCGTACCATCCGCAGCGCCGAGTGCCGCTCGCCGTCGAAGGAGACGACGACGTCGACCAGGTGCTCGAGGGTGCGCGGGCCGGCGATGGCGCCGTCCTTGGTGACGTGGCCGACGAGGATCGTGGTCATGCCCCGGGTCTTCGCCACGCCCGTCAGGGCCGAGGCGACGGCGCGCACCTGCGTCGAGCCGCCGTCGGTGCCCTCCACGGCGGGGGAGCGGACGGTCTGCACGCTGTCGAGGATCAGCAGCGAGGGGTTGACGGCCTCGACGTGGGCCAGCACCGCCGAGAGCTCTGTCTCGGCGGCCAGGTACAGCCGGTCGTGCAGGGCGCCGATCCGCTCCGCGCGCAGCCGGACCTGGCCGGCCGACTCCTCCCCGGAGACGACGAGGGCCGGCCCGCCCGCGGCGGCCACCCGGTGGGCCACCTCGAGCAGGAGCGTGGACTTGCCGACCCCGGGTTCCCCGGCGACGAGGAGCACCGCGCCCGGCACCAGCCCGCCGCCCAGGACGCGGTCGAACTCCGCGATGCCGGTCGGGACGGCGCGGGCGCCCGCGAGCTCGACCTGGGCGATCGGGCGGGCGGGGGCGCTCACCGGGCCGGCCGAGACGGCCCGCAGCCCGGTGGCGGGGGCGCCGACCTCCTGCAGGCTGCCCCACGCCTGGCACTCGGGGCAGCGCCCGACCCACTTGGCCGAGGCGTAGCCGCACTCGGTGCAGCGGTGGGCAGGGCGGGCGGTCTTCACTCCGGCGGGCGGCACGCGGCGACGCTAACCCCGACCTACGACAAGACGGCGGAAGAGCGGTGGAGCGGGAGGGTCACTCGGCGTCGCCGACGTCGGACTCCCGCTCGCGGGCGATCTCCTCGGCGCCGTGGCCGCCCTCTTCCTCCGAGTGGTGGAAGTCGAACGACTCGCCGCGCTCCAGGACCTCGTCCGGGGTGGCCACCGGGACCGTCAGGGGGATCTCGCCGGCGTTCTCGAAGGTGAAGGTCAGCTCGACCAGCCCCCCGGTCGTGAGCTCCTCGTCGAGGTCGGTGAGCGTGATCGCGGGGCCCTCGTCCTCCCCGAGGAAGACGGTCGTCCCCGCGGGGATCTCCAGCTCGCCGTCGTCACCGGTGGGCGCGTCCGTGGAGCCGGTGACGCCGCCACCGGTGTTCGGCGGGACGGTGCTGGTCGCCGCTGCCTCGCCCGCGCTGATCGTCGCCTCGCCGAAGCCCTCGCCGGTGACCCCCGTCAGGGTCTCGTCCTCGACACCGGTGTTCACGATCGCCAGCCGCAGGGTGGCGTCGTCCCCGGCCTCGTAGCGGCCGCCCTCGGGGTGCGTGACCGCGACCTGCCGCAGGACGATGTCGCCGACCTGGGCCATCGCGCCCACCTTGTCGCGCTCCTGCGTGGCGGTCTGCGTGACCTGGCCGGCGCTGCACGCCGAGAGGGCGAGCGGGGAGAAGAGCAGAACGCCCATCGTGGCGGCGCGCAGAGCGCGGTTCACAGCTGTCGACCTCCAGCAGGACCGTACCGGCCACCGGGGATCGGTGGCGCGGGAACCTCCGGAGCCTATCGGGCGCCTGCGCGCCCCGCCCGCAGGGAGCGGCGGGCGTCGCGGGTTCCCCTCGGCCCGGGGGCGTCAGCCGAGGGCGGCACCGCTGCCCACCAGGAGCGCGACGTCCAGCACCGTCAGCAGCATCACGGCGGGGAAGGCGAGCCCCCGGAAGCGCGCCGTCCCCGAGAGCGCGGCCACGGTGGCGGCCGGCACGGCCAGGGCGAGGGCGGCCCACCCCGTCGGCCCGGGCGCGCCCGGGGGGCCGAGCACCAGCACCAGCGTCGCCCCGGCCAGGAGCAGCGCGCCGCAGGCGGCGGAGACCCGCGGTCCCAGCCGGTGCGGGAGCCCGCGGACTCCGGTGGCCAGGTCGTCCTCGAGGTCGGGAGCGACGTTCGCGAGGTGGGCGGCGCCGCCCAGTGCGGCGCCGGCGGCGATCAGCCACCAGGGGGGTGCGGGGTTCCCCGGGGCGGCGGTGACCACTCCGGCCGGCAGGGCCCCGAACCCGACGACGTAGCCGGCGCCGGACCACGCGGTGCGCTTGAGCCCGGCGTTGTAGGCCCACCCGCTGGCGACCAGGAGCAGTAGCAGCGCGCCGGGGAGGAGCCCCAGCAGGAGCGAGAGGACGACGGCCGCGGCGGCGGCGGACAGGGCGGCACGGCGCAGGACGGCGGGGCCGACGGTGCCCTGCACGACCGGCTTGTCGGCCCGCGCGACGGCGCGGTCGCGGTCGGCGTCGAGCCAGTCGTTGCTCCAGCCGATGGACGCCTGACCTGCGAGGACGGCAGCGCAGAGCAGCGCGGTCCGGGCCGGCGGCACGTCGGCCGCCACGGCCAGCAGGGTGGCCGTGGTGGTGACCGCGAGGGCCGGGCCCGGGTGCGTCGCGCGGAACAGCGCGCGGGCCGTCGCACCCCGAGGGGCGGCCGCCGCAGGCACATCAACCACGCTCTGTCAACCCCTCCGCGGCTCTGGCCCAGGCCGCTGACCTGCAGATTTACTGCCCGGTGCCGATCCGTTGGTCAGTCTGCCGTGCTAACCTGGGGGGAGCGAAAGGGGTCACATCCACATGGGCTTCACTGTCGGCGAGACCGTCGTCTACCCGCACCACGGTGCCGCGCTCATCGAGGCGATCGAGAAGCGCACGATCAAGGGTGAAGAGAAGGCCTACCTCGTGCTGAAGGTCGCCCAGGGCGACCTGACCGTGCGCGTGCCGGCCGACAACGCAGAGATCGTCGGCGTCCGTGACGTCGTCGGTCAGGAGGGGCTCAACCGGGTGTTCGAGGTGCTCCGCGCCCCGCACACCGAGGAGCCGACGAACTGGTCACGCCGCTACAAGGCCAACCTCGAGAAGCTGGCCTCCGGCGACGTCAACAAGGTGGCCGAGGTGGTCCGCGACCTGTGGCGTCGCGACAAGGACCGCGGCCTCTCCGCCGGCGAGAAGCGCATGCTCTCGAAGGCCCGCCAGATCCTGGTCAGCGAGCTCGCGCTCGCCGAGGGCACCAACGAGGACAAGGCCGAGGTCCTGCTCGACGAGGTCCTCGCCAGCTGAGCGCTCCGCGTTACCCCCGAACCGCTCCCGTGCACGCTGTCGCGATCGTCGCAGCGGCCGGGAGCGGTTCGCGTCTGGGGGCCGACCGGCCGAAGGCGCTCGTCCCGCTCGCGGGGCGCCCGCTGGTCTGCTGGGCCGTCGACGGCCTGCGCGCGGGCGGGGTCGCCGAGATCGTGGTCACCGTCCCCGCCGCCGAGCGCGCCGCCTTCGCGGCGGTCCTGCCGCCGGAGGTCCGGCTCGTCGACGGCGGTGCCACCCGGACCGCATCGGTCCGCGCCGGCCTGGCCGCCGCCGGTCCACGGGCCGACGTCGTCCTCGTGCACGACGCCGCCCGCCCGCTGACCCCGCCCGCGGCGGTCGCGCGGGTGCTGGACGCCGTGGCCGCCGGTGCCCGTGCCGTCGTCCCGGTGCTGCCCGTCGTCGACACCACCGTGCTGGTGGACGACGACGGCGCGATCACCGATGCGGTGCCCCGCGCCCCGCTCCGCCGGGTGCAGACACCGCAGGGCTTCCACCGGGCCACCCTGGTCGCCGCCTACGCCGCGCTGGACGACGCCGCCGAGCTCACCGACGACGCCGCCGTCGTCCGTGCCGCAGGTGTTCCGGTGCACACCGTCCCCGGTGACGAGCGGTCGGCGAAGATCACCGTGCCGCACGACCTGGCGCTGGCGGAGCTGGGTGTGGGCCTGACGGCGAGCCAGGTGCCCCGGTGAGCGACCTGCCGCGGGTCGGCATCGGCACCGACGTCCACCCGATCGAGCCCGGCCGGGCCTGCTGGCTCGCCGGCCTCGAGTGGCCCGGCGCCGACGGCTGCGCGGGGCATTCCGACGGCGACGTCGTCGCCCACGCGCTCACCGACGCCGTCCTCTCCGCCGCCGGGCTCGGTGACATCGGCGGGCTGCTGGGCACCGACGACCCCCGCTGGGCCGGCGCACGCGGCGCCGACGTGCTCACCCACGTGCGAGAGGTGCTCGCCACCGCGGGTTGGCGGGTGGGCAACGCCGCGGTGCAGCTGGTGTCGACGGCGCCCAAGGTGGGTCCGCGCCGGGGGGAGGCCGAGGCGGTGCTCTCCGCCGCGCTCGGCGCCCCGGTCAGCGTCACGGCGACCACCACCGACGGCCTCGGGCTCACCGGTCGCGGTGAGGGCCGGGCCGCGGTGGCGACCGCCCTGGTCGTCCGGACGGGGGAGGACGTCACCGACGCCGCACGGGCCGGTCACGTCGCTCCGTAGACTCCACGCAGTGAGCCTCCGCCTGTACGACACGGCCGCCCGCGCGGTCCGCGACTTCACGCCCCTGCGTGCCGGGCAGGCGTCCGTCTACGTCTGCGGTCTCACCGTGCAGGGCCCGCCGCACGTCGGGCACGTCCGGGCGGCGGTCTCCTTCGACGTCCTCCGCCGCTGGCTGACCGCGCGCGGCCTGGAGGTCACCTACGTCCGCAACGTCACCGACATCGACGACAAGATCCTCACCAAGGCCGCCGAGCGCGACGTCCCGTGGTGGGCCTGGGCGTACGAGTTCGAGCGGGCCAGCACGCGCGCCTACGACGTGCTCGGCGTCCTGCCGCCGACCTACGAACCGCGCGCGACCGGGCACATCCCGGAGATGGTCGAGCTCATGCAGCGGCTGATCGACCGCGGGCACGCCTACGCCGTCGACGGCGACGTCTACTTCGACGTCCGGTCCTTCCCCGAGTACGGGGCGCTCACCGGTCAGCGGCTCGACGCCCTCGAGCCCGCCGCGGACACCGACACCGACGAGCGCAAGCGCGACCCGCGGGACTTCGCGCTGTGGAAGGCTGCCAAGCCCGGCGAGCCGGCGACCGCCTCCTGGCCCACGCCGTGGGGCCGCGGCCGCCCCGGCTGGCACCTCGAGTGCTCGGCGATGGCCGAGCGCTACCTCGGCGCGGAGTTCGACATCCACGGCGGCGGGCTGGACCTGCGGTTCCCGCACCACGAGAACGAGCAGGCGCAGTCGCGGGCCGCCGGCGACGGGTTCGCCCGGTACTGGCTGCACAACGGCTGGGTCACCCTCGGCGGCGAGAAGATGAGCAAGTCGCTGGGCAACACCGCGCTGGTCGACGAGGTCGTGCGGCGGGTGCGCCCGGTCGAGCTGCGCTACTACCTGGTGGCACCGCACTACCGTTCGACGGTCGAGTTCACCGACGCCGCACTCGAGGAGGCCGGCGCGGCCTACCGGCGGATCGAGTCGTTCGTGAAGCGCGCGGCCGAGCGGGTGGGCGCCGACGCCGGCGCGCCGGTGCTCTGCGCCGACTTCAGCGCCGCGCTCGACGACGACCTCCGCACGCCCGCGGCGATCGCCGCGATCCACGACATGGTCCGCGAGGGCAACACGGCCCTCGCCGACGGGAACGACACCGCGGTCGCGGGCACGCTCGGCTCGGTGCGCGCGATGCTCGGCGTGCTCGGCCTGGACCCGCTCGACCCCCAGTGGGCGGCCACCGGTGCCGACGACCGGCTCGCCCGCGCGACGGACGGCCTCGTGGCCCTGGCGCTCGAGCAGCGCCAGGCGGCGCGGGCGCGCAAGGACTTCGCGGCGGCGGACGCGATCCGCGACCAGCTCGCCGCCCTCGGCGTCACCGTCGAGGACACCCCCCAGGGACCCCGATGGGAGCTGACCCACTGATGGCCGGCAACAGCCAGCGCCGCGGCCGCACGACGGGTGCGGGCAAGAAGACGGCGACCGCGGGGACCGGTGGCAAGAACCGGCGCTCCCTCGCCGGTCGTGGTGCCACCCCGCCCGCCGAGCAGCGGTACGGGCACCCCGCCCAGCGCAAGGCCCAGGCGCAGGAGCGCCAGCGCGCCGACCGGGCGCGCGCCCGTCAGCGGGCCGAGGAGTCACCCGAGCTGCTGCTCGGGCGGAACCCCGTCGTCGAGGCGCTGCGCGCGCAGATCCCGGCGATGGCGCTGTACGTCGTCACCGGTGACACCACCCGCCCAGGCGCCGACGAGCGCATCACCGAGGCGCTGCACCTGGCCAGCGACCGGGGGCTGCCGCTGCTGGAGGTGACCAAGCCCGAGTTCGACCGCATGTCGCAGGGCGCCCTGCACCAGGGCATCGGCCTGCAGGTGCCGCCGTACGACTACGCGCACCCCGACGACCTCCTGGACCTGGCGCGGAACTCCGGCCGGGCCCCGTTGATCGTGGCGATGGACGGCGTGACCGACCCGCGCAACCTCGGGGCGGTCGTCCGCTCGGCGGCCGCGTTCGACGCCCACGGCGTCGTCGTGCCGCAGCGTCGCGCGGTCGGGATGACCGCGTCGGCCTGGCGCACCAGCGCCGGGGCCGCGGCCCGGTTGCGGGTCGCCCGTGCGGTGAACCTGCCGCGCGCGCTCGCCGCGTACCAGGACGCCGGGCTGCAGACCGTCGGGCTGGCCGGCGATGGCGACGTCGACCTGCACGAGTACGACGGTTTCGCCGACCCGGTCGCCCTGGTCGTCGGCGCCGAGGGCACCGGGCTCTCGCGGCTGGTGCGGGAGAAGTGCGACGTCGTCGTCCGCATCCCCATCGCCCGGGACACCGAGTCGCTCAACGTGAGCGTCGCCGCCGGCATCGCGCTCTACCAGGTGGGGGCCGCGCGCCGCTGACGGCCGGCTCGCCGCTCCTCCGTCGTCCTGGCTCACCTCTGGTGGTCCTGGCTCACTGTCGACGCTGAGCCAGGACCCCTGTTGATCAGGTCACCTGATCATCAGTGCGGTCAGCCGAGCAGCTGGGCGACCGTGTAGATCACCAGGCCGGCGAGGCCGCCGACGACGGTGCCGTTGACCCGGATCCACTGCAGGTCCCGGCCCACCTGCAGCTCGATCCGCCGGCTCGTCTCGTCGGTGTCCCAGCGGGCCACGGTGCTGCTGACCAGGTCGGCGAGGTCGCCGGAGAACCGCTCGGCGACGTAGCCGGCCACCCGGCCGCTGTGCCGCTGGACCAGCTCCCGCACGGTCGGGTCGGTCTGCAGCAGCCGCGCACCGTCGCGGATCAGCGCGGTCACGCGGGCGCGCAGCGGTGACTCCGGGTCGGCCGCGGCGGCCAGCACCGTGTCCTTCGCCGTCGTCCACAGCGACCCGGACCACTCGCGCACCGCGGGGTGGGCCAGCACCTCGTGCTTGAACTCCTCCACCCGGGCGGCGGTGGCCGGGTCGGTGCGCAGCGCGTCCACGTAGGCGCGCAGCCGGGCGTCGTAGGAGCGGCGCAGCTCGTGCCGCGGATCGGCGGCCACCTCGGCGATGAACTGGTGCATCCCGGCGAACGCCCGGTCGAAGACCCGGTCGTCCACCCAGTCCGGCACCCACGCCGGGGAGGCGTCCCCCAGCTGGGCCCGGAAGACCAGCCGGTTCTCGTCGAGGAAGCGGGCCATGAGCCGCAGCGCCGCGGAGAGGACCTCCTGGTGGCGGTCACCGTCGACCACCAGCTCGAGCACCCGGGCCAGCGCCGGGGCGGCGGGCGTCTCGTGCAGCTTGCGGTCCACCAGCGCGGCGACGGCGGGCTGCACGTCGTCGTCCTTGAGCAGGTGGGTGAGGCCGGTGAGCGCGGTCGCGGCGTCGCCCCCCAGGCGCTCGGCCCGGCCGGGGGCGGCCAGGAACGCGCCCAGCCGGCCGGGGACGTCGATGGTGGCCAGCTTCTCCGCCACGACGGCGCGGGTCAGGAAGTTCTCCTGCACGAAGGCGCCCAGGCTCTCGCCGATCTGGTCCTTCTTGCGCGGGATGATCGCGGTGTGCGGGATCGGCAGCCGCAGCGGGTGCCGGAACAGCGCGGTGACGGCGAACCAGTCGGCCAGCGCGCCGACCATCGAGGCCTCCGCCGTCGCCCGCACGTAGCCCACCCACGCGCCGGCGTCCTCGCCGAGGAGCACGCAGGCGAGGAAGACGGCGGCGGCCAGCAGGAACAGCCCGGTCGCCAGCCGCTTCATCCGGGTCAGGTCGCGGGCGCGGGCCGGGTCGTCGAGCGACCCGGCCAGCGGGACGGTCAGCGGGGGAGCGGCCACCCGGCCCAGCCTAGGGATCGGGTCCGGGTGGTCGCCGCGGGCGTCAGCTGGTCGAGCCCAGGGTGACCTCGACGGTGCGGGTGTCGGAGCCGCGGCGCACGGTCAGCTGGACCGTCTCGCCGGGGGTCCGGCTGCGGATCGCGGCGGTCAGCTCGGTGGACGTGGTGACGGGGCGCTTGCCGACGGCGGTGACGACGTCGCCCGGCTCCAGCCCGGCCTCGTCGGCGGCGCTACCGGGGTGCACGGTGACCACCTCCGCGCCGGTGCCGACCTCGCGGTTCTGGTCGTCGGCGGCGGTCCGGGGAGTCACTCCGAGGAAGGCGCGGGTGGCGGTGCCGGTCTCGATGATCTCCTGGGCCACCCGCTGCGCGGTGTTGCCGGGGATGGCGAAGCCGACGCCGATGTTGCCGCTCTGCCCCTGCGCACCCGGGATGCCGGAGGCCACGGTGGCGATCGCGGTGTTGATGCCGATCACCTCGCCGGCGCCGTCGACGAGCGCGCCGCCGGAGTTGCCGGGGTTGATCGCGGCATCGGTCTGGATGGCGTCGAGCACGGTCGCGTCGTCCTGCGTGGACCCGGTGGCCACCGCGCGGCCGGTGGCGCTGATGATGCCGTCGGTGACCGTGTTGGACAGGCCGAGCGGGGCGCCGATGGCAACGGCGATGTCACCGACCTGCACCTCGTCGGAGTCGGCGAAGGTCGCCGGGACCAGGTCGTCGGCGCCCTCCAGCCGCAGCACGGCGAGGTCGAAGGCGGGGTCGGTGCCGACGACCTCGGCGTCGTAGAGGGTGCCGTCGGCGGTGCGCACCTGCACCGTGCCGGAGCCGGCGCCGTCGGCGGCGACGACGTGGTTGTTGGTGAGCACGTAGCCGTCGGCGGTCAGGACGACGCCGGACCCGCTGCCCGCGCTGGTGCCCGTGGTCACGTAGACGGTCACGACGCTGGGGGCGGCCTTCGCCGCGGCGGCCGTGGCCGTGGTCGCCCGCTCCGGGTTCTCGGTGGTCACGCTCTGCGCGGCGGCGGAGCTGCTGGTGCCGGCGACCGGCTCGTCGAGCAGCGCGGTGACGCCGGCTCCGGCGCCCCCGCCGATGAGCGCGCCGGCGACGAGGCCGGCCAGGCCGATGCGCAGCCGGCTCCCGCGCCGGGACGGCGGCTGCTCGGCCGCCGGTGACGGCAGCCCCCCGTAGCCGGGGTAGCCCGGGGACGTGACCGGCTGCGGCGTCGTCGGCTGGTGGGGCGTCGACAGCGGTGGCTGCCAGCCGTACTGCTGGCCTGCGCCGGGGTACTGGTGCTGGTGCTCGCTCACGCGTCCGTTCCTCTCCTCGCGGCCGTGCGGCCGCTGCATCGGAACCCACTGTCGGCCCCGCCACTGGCGCAACGCTGGAGGCTGGCTGTGAGCTTCCTGGATGCCCGGATCACCGGGGGACCGGCAGCACCCGGCCCCGGGCGACCAGCTCGGTGACGGCCCAGACGGCGAGCACCTCCGTGGCCAGCAGCCCGACGAGCACCAGCAGCTGTGCCGCGCCGGCCTCGAGCGGGCTGCCGCCGCCCAGCAGCACGCCGACGAAGGCGCCGGGCAGGGTGACCAGCCCGACGGTGCGGGTCTGGTCGAGGGGCGGCACGAGCGCGGTGCCGGCGACCGGGCGGCCGATGAGCAGGACCGCGTCCCGGGGGAGCAGCCCGAGCGCGAGCGCCGCCTCCACCTCGCCGCGCCGCTGCGCCAGCTCTTCGCGCAGCCGCCGACCCGCCAGGGAGGTGGCGGTCATCGCGCCGCCGATGAGGATGCCGGCGATGGGGATGACCGCCTCCCCGCGCAGCGGCACGGTCCCGCTGGCCAGCACGAGCGCGACCACGGGGCCGGCGCCGCCGACCACCGGAGCGGCGACGGCGGCCAGCCGTGGCGCCGTTCCGGGGGAGCGCAGCGGCAGGCCGGTGGCCCGGCCGGCGGCGGTGACGCTCGCGACCGAGACCATGAGCAGCACGAAGACGGCGGAGAGCCACAGCGACTCGACGACGACCAGCAGGACGGTGGAGACGACGGCGAGCTGCACGGTGGCGCGCACTGCCGCCACGAGCACCGACCGGTCCTCGCCGAGCCCGGACAGGCGACCGCCCGTGGCGGCCAGCGCGGTCAGGGCCACCAGGACGACGCCGAGCCGGAGATCGACGTCGACCACGGAGGACCCCACGACGCCGATCCTGCCCGGTGCTCCCCGGGCCCAGGCCAGGTGGGGGATCGGGCCGGATCCCGTGTGCATCGGTGCCCGGAGGCGGGTAGTGGCGGTGCCTGGGGCGCGGGTGCACTCCCGCGGCCCGGTGCCCGCCCCCGTCGCCCCCGTGGAGCTCTCCGTGCCCCTCCGTGGTCCTCTCGTCAGGTTCGTGATCGGCTTGGGCCTGGCCTGTGCCGCTGTCATCGCGGTCGTCGGCGGCATCGCGCTGCGCGGCCCCGGGCTGGTGGCCGTCTGCGTCTCCGGGGCGCTGGCCGGGTGCGTCGCCGCCGGCGTCGCCCGCGAGACCCCGGGGCCGACGCGCCGGTCGACGCTCGAGGTGGCGGGGCAGGCCGCGGCCGTGACGGTCGGCGTGCTGCTGGTGGTGAGCGGAACGGCGGTGCTCGCCGGAGGAGCGGCGGCGCTGCTGCTGATCGGGTTCGGTGCCGCGGGCTGGGCTGCCCTCCGCTGGCTGCGTGACCGCCGCGACGCACCGGCCCGCCCGGTGACGTCGGTGGGCGCCGGTCCGGTGCCCACCGGCTGGACGCCGTCCACCGCCGTGGCGGGCGCGTCGACCGCCACGCTCGGCGAGGAGTGGCGGCGCACGAGCGCCGAGCTGCAGCGACCGCTGGCGCCCGCGGTGCGGCAGCGGCTGGTCGCCCGGCGGGCGCAGGTCCTCGACGAGCTGGAGCGCCGCGACCCGGCCGGGTTCGCCCGCTGGCTCGCCGCCGCCCCGCTCGGCAGCGCCGACCCGGCCGGTTTCGTCCGCAGCTCACCGCCGCCCGCCGACCCCACCGCGGAGACCGAGGCCGCCTGACCTGCGGCCCCTGCCGCCGTCCATCCGGAGGCCGCCGAGACGATGCCCTGGCTCGGCGTGCTGTCCATCGGCCCCGGCCGCGTCGCCGACGCGGCGGAGTTCTCGTCGGCCCTGTCCCTAGACTCGTGCCCGGGACCTGTCCCCACGTCCCGCCGGCGTGGCGCAATTGGTAGCGCACCCGACTTGTAATCGGGCGGTTAGGGGTTCGAGTCCCCTCGTCGGCTCCACGGTGGTGCCGTGCCCGGCGTCCGGCCTCTCCGCACGGGCACCGCGGAGAACCCCTGCCCGCGGCCACCGACGGCGGCGCCGGAGTCCGGCCCGGGCCGGACCCGAGCCCCTGGCCCGTCGTCGCCCCGGTCGGTGCGCGGGCGGTGGGCGCCACGCTGCAGACCGTTGCCCTACGGCCGACGCGCGCCTAGGTTAGCGAGCGCTAGGTATAGGTATTCGCGTCGGGAGGCTGATCGTGCAACTGCAGGGAAAGACCGCGCTCGTGACCGGGGGTGCGTCCGGTCTCGGCCTGGCCACCGTCCGACGGCTCGTGGCCGGCGGTGCCCGCGTCGTGGCCCTCGATCTGCCCACCGCGGACCAGACGGCCCTCGGTGCGCTGGGCGACCCTGTCCGGTTCGCCGGTGCCGACGTCCGCGACGAGGCGGCCGTCCAGGCGGCCGTGGACGCCGCCAACGACGAGGGCACGCTCGCCGTCGTCGTGAACTGCGCCGGGATCGGCGCCGCCAACAAGACCGTCGGCAAGAAGGGGCCCTTCCCGCTCGCCGACTTCGACCGCGTCGTCGGCGTCAACCTGATCGGCACCTTCAACGTGATCCGCCTGGGCGCCACCGCCATGGCCGGCAACGAGGTCGACGGCGAGGAGCGCGGGGTGGTCGTCAACACCGCCTCCGTCGCCGCGTTCGACGGTCAGATCGGGCAGGCCGCCTACTCCGCCTCCAAGGGCGGCGTCGTCGGCATGACGCTGCCGATCGCCCGGGACCTCGCCTCCTACGGCATCCGGGTCGTCACCATCGCGCCCGGGCTCTTCGAGACCCCGCTGCTGGGCGCCCTGCCCGAGGATCTGCGGGCCAGCCTCGGCGCCCAGGTGCCGCACCCCAGCCGGCTCGGTCAGCCGGAGGAGTACGCCGACCTCGTGGCGGCCGTCGTCGGCAACCCGATGCTCAACGGCGAGACGATCCGCCTCGACGGCGCCATCCGGATGGCGCCGCGGTGACCCGCACGGCACCGGCGCCGCGGCTGGCCACCCGCCTCACCCGGCTCCTCGGCATCGAGCGCCCGGTGATCCAGGGCGGCATGCAGTGGGTGGGGCGGGCGGGGCTGGCCGCCGCCGTGTCGAACGCCGGTGGGTTGGGGATGATCACCGCCCTCACGCAGCCGACCCCGCAGGTGCTGGGCGAGGAGATCGCCCGGTGCCGCGACCTGACCGACCGCCCGTTCGGCGTCAACCTCACGATCCTGCCGTCGATCAACCCGCCGCCCTACGCCGAGTACCGCGACGTCATCGCCTCCTCGGGGGTCCGCATCGTGGAGACCGCCGGCGCCAACCCGGCCGAGCACATGCCGTTCTTCAAGGACGCCGGGATCACCGTGGTGCACAAGTGCACCAGCGTCCGGCACGCCCGGCGCGCCGAGGCCGAGGGCGTCGACGTGATCAGCATCGACGGCTTCGAGTGCGCCGGGCACCCGGGTGAGGACGACGTGCCCGGCCTGGTCCTCGTCCCGGCCGCGGCCTCGGCCGTGAGCATCCCGGTGGTGGCGTGCGGCGGCATCGCCGACGCCCGCGGCCTCGTGGCCGCCCTGGCGCTGGGCGCCGAGGGCGTCACCATGGGCACCCGGTTCCTGTGCACCCAGGAGTCCCCGGTGCACGACGCGGTGAAGCAGCGGATCGTCGAGGCCAGCGAGCGCGACACCGAGCTGATCTTCCGCTCGCTGCGCAACACCGCCCGGGTGGCGAGCAACACGGTCAGCCGCGAGGTCGTCGGCATCCTGGCCGACGGCGGCGCCTTCGACGACGTCCGCGACCTCGTCGCCGGCGCACGCGGCCGGCTGGTGTTCGAGGAGGGCGATCTGGAGCGCGGCATCTGGACGTCGGGCATCAGCCAGGGGCTGGTCCACGACGTCCCCGCCGTCGCCGAGGTGCTCGACCGCATGATCCGCGAGGCACACGAGCTGATCCACGGGCGGCTGGCCACCTTCGCCGGTGGTGTGGGGTGACCGGCCGCGGGTCGGTGTCTTGACGGCCCGGGACCGGGGGCTCATGCTCGGTACTTAGCTATCGCTATGTCAACACAGCCGCTCGACGGAGGAGCCCATGAGCGCGACGACGTCGCCGAGCCACCTCGCCGACCGGCCGTATGTCGTCGGTTCGCAGCCGGACGCCCGCCGCGGCCTGCAACTGACCATCCGACAGGCGGGCCAGGCCGTCGACGTCGTCCGGACGCCGGCCCGGCACTCGAGCCTCGACACCACCGCCGACCCCCACACCCCGGCGCCGGGCGAGCACGACGCGCTGCTCGCGCCCACCGGGGACCGTGATCGATCCAACCAGGGAGAACCGTCATGAGAAGCGCCGTGATCGTCGACATCGTCCGCACCGCCTCCGGCAAGGGGAAGCCCGGCGGGGCTCTCTCCGGCACGCATCCCGTGGAGCTGCTCGCGACGGTGCTGCGGGCCCTCGCCGAGCGGTCCGACCTCGACCCGGCCCGCGTCGACGACGTGATCGCCGGCTGCGTGAGCCAGGTCGGGCAGCAGTCGCTCAACATCGGCCGGCAGGGCGTGCTGGCGGCCGGCTGGCCCGAGAGCGTGCCGGCCACCACCGTCGACCGGCAGTGCGGTTCGAGCCAGCAGGCCCTGCACTTCGCCGGGCAGGGTGTCATGGCCGGCGCCTACGACATCGTGGTCGCCGGCGGCGTGGAGTCGATGAGCCGCGTCAAGATGGGCGTCGCCACCGTGGGGGAGGACCCGCTCGGCCCCTCGATGCACGCCCGCTACCCCGAGGGTCTGGTGAACCAGGGTGTCTCCGCCGAGCTGATCGCCGACCGCTGGGCACTCACCCGCGAGGAGCTCGACGCGTTCTCCGCCCGGTCCCACCAGCGCGCCGCCGCAGCGGCCGCGGCCGGCCAGTTCAAGGACCAGATCGTGCCGGTCGCGGTCATCGGTGCCGACGGTGCGGAGACGGTGCACGACCAGGACGAGACGGTGCGCGCCTCCACCACCGCCGAGGGGCTGGCCGGGCTGAAGACGTCCTTCGACAGCCCGGCCATGCGCGAGCGCTACCCCCACCTGGACTGGAAGATCACCCCGGGCAACTCCTCGCCGTTGACCGACGGCGCCTCCGCTGCCCTCATCATGGGCGAGGACACCGCGGAGCAGCTGGGGCTGACCCCCCGGGCCCGCTTCCACACCTTCGCCCTCGCCGGCGACGACCCGCTGCTCATGCTCACCGCCCCGATCCCGGCCAGCCGCAAGGTGCTCGAGCGCTCGGGGCTGTCCATCGACGACATCGACGCCTACGAGGTCAACGAGGCCTTCGCGCCGGTGCCCCTGGTCTGGCAGCGGGAGCTGGGGGCGGACCCCGAGCGGCTGAACCCCAACGGCGGCGCGATCGCGCTGGGCCACCCGCTGGGTGGCTCCGGCACCCGGCTGATGGCGACGATGCTCGCCCACCTGGAGGCCACCGGCGGCCGCTACGGCCTGCAGACGATGTGCGAGGGCGGCGGCCTGGCCAACGCCACCATCATCGAGCGGCTCTGACGCCCACCTCGGGGAGACCGGACATGAGCACCGACCTGGGGGCCGCCGGCCACCCGCTGTTCGAGGCCGACCGCGAGCTGATCGCCGACCGCGGCATCCCGCTGCTCGGGGGCTACGGCCCCCACGACGCGCTGGGCACCCGGTGAGCGCGGCTGCTGCCGCCGAGCCGGCGGCGCGGTACGAGGTCCGCGGCCACGTCGGGCTGATCACGCTCGACCGGCCCGCCGCGCTCAACGCGGTGAACGCGGCACTCGCCACGGCCGTCGGTGAGGCGTTGGAGCAGGCGGCGGCGGACGACCAGGTCCGCGTGGTGGTCGTGACCGGCACCGGGCGCGCCTTCTGCGCCGGCGCTGACCTCAAGGAGCTGGCCGCGCAGCGCTCCGTGGCCGCGGACGGGCACCCCGAGTGGGGGTTCGCCGGGCTGGTGCGGCACTGGATCGACAAGCCGGTGATCGCCGCGGTCAACGGCTTCGCCATGGGCGGTGGTACCGAGATCGCCCTGGCCTGCGACCTGGTCGTGGCGTCGTCCGGAGCGGTCTTCGGCCTGCCGGAGGTCAAGCGGGGGCTGCTCGCGGCCGCCGGTGGCGTCGTGCGGCTGCAGCGCCAGGTGCCCCTGAAGCGGGCGCTGGAGCTGGCGCTGACCGGCGACGGCGTGGACGCGGCCACCGCCCTCGAGTGGGGTCTGGTGAACGCGGTGGTCGAGCCGGAGCAGGTGCTCGACGCGGCGCTGGAGCTGGCCGGCCGGATCGCCGTCAACGCGCCGCTGTCGGTGCGGCACACCAAGCGCATGCTCCACCGCACCAGCGGCGGCGGCTCCGACTGGGACGAGTCCTGGACCGGCACCGATCCGTGGCGGGCCAACGAGGAGGCCACGGCGACCGTGTTCGCCAGCGCCGACGCCGCCGAGGGTCCGCGGGCGTTCGCGGAGAAGCGGGACCCGCGCTGGGTGGGGCGGTGACCGGGGGCGTCCCCGCCCGGCCGGGGCTGCGACGGTGACGGCCACGCCGGGGCTGGACCTGGAGAGGCTGAGGGCGCACCTGGTCTCCACGGGGACCGGACCGGCGGGCCCGCTGCGGGCGGAGCTGATCTCCGGGGGCCGGTCCAACCTGACGTACGCGGTGACCGACGGCGCCACGCGGTGGGTGGTCCGCCGGCCACCGCTGGCCGGGCTGACCGCCTCGGCGCACGACATGGTGCGGGAGTGGCGGGTGACCAGCGCCCTGCACGGGACGCCGGTGCCGGTGGCGCGCCCGGTCTCGCTGTGCGAGGACGACGGCGTGCTCGGCGCACCGTTCACCGTCGTCGAGTGGGTCGAGGGCCTGGTCGTCCGGGACCGGGACGAGCTGGCGGCCCTCCCCGACGAGGTGGTCGGCGAGGTGAGCACCTCGCTGATGGCCGTGCTGGTAGCGCTGCACGCCGTCGACGCCCGGGCCGTCGGGCTGGCCGGCTTCGGTCGGCCGGAGGGCTTCCTGGCCCGGCAGGTCGCGCTGTGGCGTCGCCAGTGGGACCGCACCCGGGGGCGCGAGCTGCCGGATCTCGAGCGGCTGCACGCCCGGCTCGCCGACGGCGTCCCGCCGTCCGCGGGGACCGCGATCGTGCACGGGGACTACCGGATCGACAACGTCATCCTCGACCGCACCCGGCCCGCGACGGTGCGGGCGGTGGTGGACTGGGAGCTGTCGACGCTGGGCGACCCGCTCACCGACGTGGCCCTGATGTGCGTCTACCGCCACCCGGCCCTGGACGTGATCCTGGGCCTGCCGGCGGCCTGGACCAGCCCCCGGCTGCCCTCGGCGGACGACCTCGCGCAGACGTACTCCCGGCTGGCCGGGCGCGACCTGGGCCACTGGCCGTTCTACCTCGGCCTGGCACACCTCAAGCTGGCCGTGATCGCCGAGGGCATCGCGCACCGGGCCCGCGCCGGCGCGGACTCCGGGCGCGACGCCGGGCGGGCAGCCGAGGTGGTGCCCGAGCTGGTCGCCGCCGGCCTGGCCGCGCTGGGGACCCGGTGAGGCCGGGATGCCTCTCCCCCCCAGGTGGGTAGACGGCACGCGCGCGGGATCGCCGATACCGAGCGTTCGTTAATCTCAGGTGAGCGGTGGGCGAGGCGCCCGCCGGCGGGACAGAGGGGTGCCATGACCGCGGTCCGGGAGGACGACGAGCTGATGACCCGGGGGCGCTGGCGCAGCGTGCCCGCCCTCGAGATGAGCCCCATCCTGTCCGCGGCGCTCGACGCCTTCAACGAGCACGGGTACCACGGCACCTCCGTGCGGGACATCGCCGGACGGGTGGGGGTGACCGTGCCGGCGCTCTACTACCACCACGAGAACAAGGAGGCGATCCTCTTCGCGCTCCTGGACGCCGGCATCCTCCGGCTGACCCGGATGTGCGAGGCGGCGCTGGCCGATGCGGGGGACAACCCGGCCGACCGCTTCCTCAACCTGGTCGAGGCGATCGTGCTCTACATGGCGCACAGCACGAAGATCGCCGGCGTCGACGCCGAGCTGCGTTCGCTGGGCCCGGAGAACCGGTCGGCCTACAGCGAGAAGCGCCGGCGGATCGAGGAGATGCTCGTCGACACGCTGCAGGCGGGGGAGGCCGCGGGGCTCTTCGACGTCACGTCCCCCAAGGACACCGCCCGGGCGCTGCTGGGCATGTTCCAGGCGATCGCCACGTGGTACCGCCCCGGAGGGCCGCTGTCCGCGCAGGACCTGGCGCACAACTACGTCGACATCGCCGCGCACACGGTCGGAGCGCCCGCGGTCCTGATCCGGCGGGTGCGCGAGCAGGCCACTGTGCGCCGCGGTGGCGCGGCGTGAGCCGGGACGGGGTGTCGCGCGGTCCGCTGGCCGGGCTGCGGGTGGTCGAGCTCGCCGGCATCGGCCCCGCGCCGCACGCCGCGATGGTGCTGGCCGATCTGGGCGCCGACGTCGTCCGGGTGGAGCGACCCGGCCCGCCGGGGGGCGGGGTCGACTGGGGGTTGCGCGGGCGCAGCTCGCTGGCGGCCGACCTCAAGTCCGACGAGGGGCGGGCCACGGTGCTCGCGCTGGCCGAGGCCGCGGACGTGCTGATCGAGGGGCTGCGGCCGGGGGTCGTCGAACGGCTCGGCGTGGGCCCGGACGAATGCCTGGCGCGCAACCCCCGCCTGGTCTACGGGCGGATGACCGGGTGGGGGCAGGACGGCCCTCTGGCGCGGACCGCCGGACACGACATCAACTACATCGGCCTCACCGGCGCGCTGCACGCCATGGGCCGGGCCGGCCAGCCGCCGGCCCCGCCGCTGAACCTCGTCGGCGACTACGGCGGCGGCTCGATGCTGCTGCTGGTCGGGCTGCTCGCCGCCCTCTTCGAGCGGTCCGGCTCGGGGCGGGGGCAGGTGGTCGACGCGGCGATGGTCGACGGCACGGTCCTGCTCAACCAGCTGGTGCTCAGCATGCGCGGCCTCGGAGGCTGGCGCGACGAGCGGCAGGCCAACCTCCTCGACGGCGGGGCGCCGTTCTACGACACGTACGCCTGCGCCGACGGGCGGTTCGTGGCGGTGGGCGCCCTCGAGCCGCAGTTCTACGCCGCCCTGCTCGCCGGGCTCGGCCTGGACGCCGCGGCGCTGGGTGACCAGGACGACCGGTCCGGCTGGCCCCGGATGCGGGAGGTGTTCACCGGAACGTTCGCGAGCCGGACGCGCGACGAGTGGGCTGAGCTGTTCGCCGGCACCGACGCCTGCGTGACGCCAGTGCTCTCCTACGAGGAGGCCGCCGTGCACCCGCACCTGGTCGCCCGGGGGACGTACGCGAAGCTCGGGGGCGTCCAGCAGGCGTCCCCGGCGCCCCGGTTCTCGCGGACGGCGCCGCCGCCACCGGTAGCCCCGCCCGCGCCGGGCGGCACCACCGCCGTGGAGGTGCTCCGGCGCTGGTCCTGAGCGCCGGGCGGGCGGCTCAGTCGAAGCTCCCCGCGCCGTCGCGCCGGTAGGGCGAGAGCCGTTCCACTCGCGCCCGCTCGGCGCGTTCGGCCCGCAGCCGGGCCGCCGTCCCCGGTTCGTACCCGGCCTTGGCCACGCGGTGCTCGATCGTCTCCACCATGTAGGCCAGCGAGAAGAGCAGCCCGAGCAGCAGGCCGCCGCCGGCGGCGGAGACCCGGTAGACCAGCGGGACGGGCACCACGAGCAGGCACAGCACGACGAGCGGCAGCAGCTGCACGACCGCCCGGGCGAGGTGGCGCCACACCCAGGTGCTGCGGGTGGTGTCGGCCAGCACCCAGGGCGATAGCTCGCGGGGCAGCCCTCCGCCGTAGGCGTACCAGACCCACTGCAGGGGTCCGGGTCGCTGCCTGCTCACGCCCCCGACGGTAGGCCGATCCGGTCGCGTACGGCCGGCGTTCCCGCCGGGCGTACGGTGCCGCCGTGGACGAGCGTCGCCTGGGGGTGGTCTCCGGGCTCGGCGCCTACGCGCTCTGGGGCATCTTCCCGCTGTACTTCCCGCTCCTGGAGCCCGCGAGCGGCCTGGAGATCGTGGCGCACCGGGTGCTCTGGTCGCTGCTGTTCGTCGGGTTGCTGCTGTGCGTCGTCCGGCGCTGGGGGCACGTCCGGGCGGCGGTGAGCAGCCCGCGCACGCTGCTGATCCTCGCCGGCGCCGCCGTGCTGATCGCCGTGAACTGGCTGATCTACGTCTACGGCGTGAACTCCGGGCAGGTCGTGGAGGCCTCGCTCGGCTACTTCATCAACCCGCTGGTCAGCGTCCTCCTCGGCGTCGTCGTCTTCAGCGAGCGGCTCCGCCCGCTGCAGTGGGTGGCCGTCGGCACCGCCGCGGTCGCCGTCGCGGTGCTGACCATCGACTACGGACGCCCGCCGTGGATCGCGCTCGGCCTGGCCCTGTCCTTCGGCCTCTACGGCCTGATGAAGAAGCTCGTGTCGATCGAGGCGGCGCCCGGGCTCTTCCTGGAGACGGCGCTGGTCGCGGTCCCCGCGGGAGTGGTCCTCGCGGTCCTGCACTCCGACGGGACCGGCACGTTCGCCAACGCGGGCACCGGGCACGCCCTGCTGCTGGCCAGCGCCGGGGTGGCGACGGCGGTGCCGTTGCTGCTGTTCGCCGCGGCGGCCCGGCGCATCCCCCTGTCGACGGTGGGTCTGCTGCAATACCTGACGCCGCTGATGCAGCTGGCGATCGGCGTCTTCGTCTACGACGAGCCCATGCCGCCGGCCCGGCTGGCCGGTTTCGTGATCGTCTGGGTCGCCCTGGCGGTCTTCACCGCCGACACGTGGCGACACGCCCGGGCCGGGGCCCGCAGAGCCGCCCGCGACGCGGTGGTCGCCACCCCCTGACGGGCAGTCGGACCCGCCTCGGCGGGCCGGCCGGAAACGTCGGTGGGCGGCGCTACCGTCGTCCTCGAGCCGCCGGGGTTCCCGGTCGGCAGAGCAGGTCAGGAGATGGTCGAACCCATGAGCAGCGACCCAGCCCCCGTGGTCTCCCCGCCCCGGGCCGACGGGTCAGGGGAGGAGTCCGTGCAGGCCGGAGGCGTGGGCCTGACGCGGCGCGAGCACGAGATGCTCGGTTTCGAGCGCCAGTGGTGGCGGCGGGCCGGCGCGAAGGAGACGGCGATCCGCGACCTGTTCGGCACGACGCCGACGCGGTACTACCAGGCGCTCAACGCGCTGGTCGAACGCCCCGAGGCGCTGGCCGCCGATCCGCTCCTGGTCCGGCGTCTCCGCCGGTTGCGCACGGCACGGCAGCGAACGCGTTCGGTGAAGGTCCTGGGCATCGGGAATGACATCGATTAGATTCGGTCACCGTGGGCAGGCACGCCGCGTCAGGCAGTGACGGACTGGATCAGGGGAACGCGTCTGCAGCCGCTGGGCGGCGCAGGACCGATACCCCTGAGGGTGCGTGGTCCGGTGCCGGCCTGAGCGACCACCCCACCGCGCCCGGGCGCGACCGGGCGGCCCTCCGGCGCGACGTCCGGGCGGACGTGCCCGCCGCCGACGGTGCCCGGCAGATCTCCCGTTCCCGCCTGCCGCTGCCACCCGTGCCTGCTGGACCCCGCGCTGCTGCTGCCCCCTCGCCGCGCACCAGCGCCGCACCGTTCGCCGCGGTCCCCGCCCCCGCCCCCGCTCCCGCCGCCCTCGGGGAGGTCCCGGTGCCGGCTCGCGGCGCCGACGTCCTGGCACCCGTGTCCGCCGGCGAGCCGCCGCAGCAGGCTGCCCAACCCTCCGGCAGGGTCGTGAGCCCGGCGCCCGCCGGGCTCCTCGTCGAGGACGAGCCCCTGGTCACCACCGGACCGGCCCGTGGCCTCGGGCGGCGCGGGCCCGCGCCGCTGGTTCCTCGCGTGCCGCGGCAGACCACGCCGTCCGGTGCGCCCGCCTCCTCCTACGGCGACTGGACCAAGCCCTCGCGCAGCGACGAGACGGGGCGGTCGCGCCTCGGCCTGGGTGCTGCGCCGGAGGTGCCGCACGCGCCTGCCACCACCGCGATCCCCGAGCGGGATGCGAAGGCCCGCCGCGACCTCGACGACGAGGCCGGCTACGCCGAGGCCCGCTACGACGAGGCCCGCTACGCCGAGGCCGGCAATGACGAGGCCGGCTACGACCTCGAGCGCGAGGTGGATGCCGCCGCCGCGGGCGCCGCGGCGGTCAAGGGTGGCCGCGCCGCCTACCGCGCCGAGCGGCAGGCCGCCGACGCCGCCCGCCGCAAGGCGGCCAAGCGCAGCGGCACGCCCGAGGTGATCTTCGACGACGAGCCCGAGCGCAAGCCGCGCCGCGTGCTCAAGGGCCTGGTCGCCATGGCCGTCGTCGCCGGTGCCGTCCTCGGCGTCTACACGGTGACCGCCCCGGAGAAGGAGGAGGCCGCGGCCGCCGCTCCCGCACCGGCCAGTGTGCCCACCGTCGCGGTCCCCACCGCCGCCCTGCCGCCGCTGCCCGAGGAGCCCATCGTCGTCGAGCCGCCGATCACCACCCCCGTGCGCGTCCCCGTCACCGTTCTCAACGCCACGAACATCGCCGGCCTCGCCGCCACGATCTCCGGCGCCGTGGTCTCCGGCGGCTGGGAGTCGCCCGGCGTGGGCGCCTACCCGGGCACCGACGTCTCGGCCACCACGGTCTTCTTCACCGAGGGGGACGAGCAGCAGCGCCAGGCCGCGCTCCAGCTGGTCGACCAGTTCCCCGACCTCGCCGGCCCCGCCCCGCGCTTCTTCGAGGTAGCCGACGTCCCCGCACCCGGACTCGTCATCGTCGCCACCGGCAACTGGCAGCCCTGACGCCGGTCTTGCCGGGTACCCGGAACAGGAGCGGCCGTCCGGCCGTTGGGGGCAGCGTGCGTCCCCTCCGAGGGCCCGCGCGTCCCCGCTCGTGCCCTCGTGCGCGGGCCGCGGCCGCCGCCCTGCTCGCCCTCGCCCTGCCCGCCGGCCTCGTCCTCGCGTCCCCGGCGGGCGCCGCCGAGGTGCGCACCGAGGAGCTCCGGGTCCCCTCTGGCTCGGGGGAGGACGCCGTCGAGCTCGACACCACGCTGTACCTGCCGGGCGGCGACGACCCGGCGCCGGCGGTCGTGCTCGCGCACGGCTTCGGTGGCAGCAAGCGCTCCGTGGCCGAGGATGCGGCCGACCTGGCCGAGCGCGGCTACGTCGTCCTCACCTACTCGGCCCGGGGCTTCGGTGCGAGCACCGGGCGGATCGGGCTCAACGACCCGCGCTACGAGATCGCCGACCTCTCCACGCTGCTCGACCTGCTGGCCGCCCGCGACGAGGTCGAGCTGGACGCCGAGGGCGACCCGCGGGTCGGGGTCGCCGGCGCCTCCTACGGCGGGGCGCTGGCGCTGCTGGGCGCCGCCTACGACGAGCGGGTCGACGCGATCGCCCCGCAGATCACTTGGAACTCCCTCACCGCCGCGCTGTTCCCCTCCCAGACCGGCGACCTCGACGCCGGCACCGTGGCCGCGACACCGCAGCCGGAGGCGGCCGGCGTCTACAAGCGCCTGTGGGCCGGGCTCTTCTTCGGCATCGGTTCCGCCTCCGGGGGGCTGCTCGACTCCCTCGGGGGTGCCGGCCAGGCCGGCGGCGACGAGGGCCTCGACGGCGAGGCGGTGGGCGGCGGCACCGTCGCGGCGCCGGCCCCCGCCGGCCGGCCCGCGCTCCCGCCCGAGCTGCTCGAGCAGGCCGCCGAGAACCCCGAGGCCGCCGAGCAGCTGCTCACCTGCGGCCGGTTCAGCGTCGAGGTGTGCCAGGCCTACCAGGCGGCCGCGGCCTCCGGAACCCTCACCCCGGAGGTCGCCGCGGTGCTCGACCGCAGCAGCCCGGCGGGTGTGCTGGACCGCATCGACGTCCCCACCCTGCTGGTGCAGGGCACGCAGGACTCGCTCTTCGGCCTCGGCCAGGCCGACGCCAACGCCCGCGGCATCGCCGCCGACGGCACCCCGGTCAAGGTGGTCTGGTACTCCGGTGGGCACGACGCCTCGGGGTCGGACCGGCAACGGGAGTCGCTGCGCGCGGCCGTGGCCGGCTGGTTCGACCGGCACCTGCGGGGGCAGGGCGACGACCCGGGCACGGGCTTCGAGTTCCCCGCGCCCACCGGCCTGGGTGCCACCGTCGGCCGCGTCCAGGGCGGCGGCCAGACCGTCGTCGCCGACGCCTATCCGGGGCTCGACGGCGCCGAGCCGGCCGAGCGTCGCGCCGTGACCGTCGAGGGACCCGTGCAGCCGGTGGTCACCCCGGCCGGCGGCACCCCCGCGTCCCTCACCACCGTCCCGGGTCTGGGCGCCCTGACGTCGGCGCTCGGCGGGACCACCGCGGAGATCCCCGGCCAGTACGCCGTCTTCGACAGTGCCCCGCTCGACGCCCCGGTCGAGGTCGTGGGCGCCTCGACGGTCGACCTCGCGGTCGCCTCGCCCAGCGGCAGCGCCACCCTGTTCGCCAAGCTCTACGACGTCGGGCCCGACGGCGCGACGACGCTGCCGGGCGGCCTGGTCGCGCCCCTGGCGCTTCCCGACGTCTCCACCGACCCCACCGCCCCGACGCGCGTGAGCGTGACCCTGCCCGCGATCGTGCACCGGTTCGAGGCGGGCCACACCATGCGCGTGCTGGTGTCCTCCACCGACCAGGCGTACGCGCTGCCCGCCGAGTCGGCCGTCTACTCGGTGGGCCTCGCCTCGCCCGGCGCCGCCGACGGCGTGGCCGCGGGCGAGGCGCAGCTCGCCGCACCGACGGTCTCCGGCGAGGGCGGGGCAGCGACCGGTGCCTCGCGCTGGTGGGTGCTGCTGGGCCTCCTCGCGGGGCTCGGCCTGCTCGGCTGGCTGGCCGGCCTGTGGTGGGGCCGGCGTCGTCAGCGGCAGCTGTCCAGCGTCGAGCCCGACGGCGAGGACGTCCCCCTGCGCTTCGAGGGCGTGACGAAGGCCTACAAGGACGGCTTCGTCGCGGTGCGCGACCTGTCGTTCGAGGTGCGCCGCGGGCAGGTGCTCGGCCTGCTCGGGCCGAACGGCGCCGGCAAGACCACGTCGCTGCGGATGTTGATGGGCCTCATCCGGCCCACGGACGGGCGGATCAGCGTCTTCGGGCACGCTGCCGGCCCCGGTGCCCCGGTGCTGTCGCGGCTGGGTTCCTTCGTGGAGGGCACCGGGCTGCAGCCGCACCTGTCCGGCCGCGACAACCTCACCCTGTACTGGGCCGCCACCGGCCGGCCGGCCGAGGACGCGCACATGGACGAGGCCATCGAGGTCGCCGGGCTCGGCGCCGCCATCGACCGGCCGGTGCGCCGGTACAGCCAGGGCATGCGCCAGCGGGTCGCCATCGCCCAGGCGATGCTGGGCCTGCCCGACCTGCTGGTCCTCGACGAACCGACCAACGGGCTCGACCCGCCGCAGATCCACGCGATGCGCGACGTGCTGCGCTCCTACGCGGCCACCGGGCGCACCGTGATCGTCTCCAGCCACCTGCTCAGCGAGATCGAGCAGACCTGCAGCCACGTGGTGGTCATGGCCAAGGGCCAGAAGATCGTGCAGGGCACGGTGGAGGAGATCGTCGGCACCGGTGGCTCGGTGCTCGTGGGCCTGGCCGACGACGCCGACACCGACCGGGCGATCGCCGTCCTCTCGTCGCTGCCCGGGGTCACCGGCGCGCGCGGCGACGACGGCCTGGTCGCCGAGCTGGACGGCGCCCGCCGCGCCGACGTGCTGCAGGCGCTGGTGTCCGCCGGTATCGCCGTCGAGCAGTTCACGCCGCGACGACGCCTGGAGGACGCCTTCCTGGCCCTGGTGGGGGAGTCATGAGCACGACCAGTCGATCCGTGGACTCCGAGCACGTGCAGTCGACCGGCGCGGTCGCCGGCTACCGGCCGGAGCGGACGCTCCGGCTGTCGGTGGAGCTGCGCCGGCAGTTCAAGCGCCGCCGCACGATCGGCGTGTTCGCGCTCATGGTGGCGCTCCCGCTGGTGCTCATCGCCGCCCTCCAGCTGGGCGCCAGCGAGGAGGCGGCGGAGAACAACCGGATCAACCTGGTCGACGTCGCGACGGCGAGCGGGCTGAACTTCACCCTGTTCGTGCTGTTCGCGACGACCAGCTTCTTCCTCGTGGTGGTCTACGCGCTCTTCTTCGGCGACACCGTGGCCGTCGAGGCGCAGTGGGGCTCGCTGCGGTACGCCCTGGCCACGCCGGTCCCGCGGATGCGGCTGCTGCGGCAGAAGTGGCTGGCCGCCCTCGTGCAGTCGGTGGCGGCGCTGGTCACGCTCGCCGCGGTCGCTGTAGTCGCCGGTGGGATCGCGTTCGGCTTCGACGACATCCGGACGCCGGTCGGGGTGGGGATCGACCAGGGCGAGGGCATGCTGCGGCTGGCCGGGATGCTCGGCTACCTCGCCGTCCACCTGCTCGTCGTCGGCGCGCTGGCGTTCTGGTTCTCCACGATCACCGACGCACCGTTGGCGGCGGTCGGGGGCGCGGTGTTCACGATGTTCGTCTTCGCCATCCTCGACCAGGTGGAGCAGCTCGGGTCGATCCGCGACTGGTTCCCGACGGCGGAGGAGTTCGCCTGGACCGACCTGCTGCAGACGCCGGTCGACGACGGCGACCTGTTCCGCGGCGTGATCCAGTCACTGGTCTACATCGCCGTCTTCACCGCACTCGGCTTCCGCCACTTCGCCCGCCGCGACGTCACCAGCTGACCCCCTGCCCGCGAGGCCGTCGCCGACGTAGCTTGTCCTGCATGAGCGGACTGTGGGGTCTCGTGGCCGGGGTCGTCTGCTTCGTCGTCCTGCTCCTGCTGTTGCCACTGCTCGGCGCGATCGGCTCCGTCGAGCTGGTGGTCATCGTGCTGGTGGCCGTCCTCGTCGGTGTGCTGGTCGCCAGACGGTCCCGTGCGGGGAGCGGCGGGAGCAGCTGAGCGCTCACAGGGACGCGCGTACCGCCTGGGCCCAGCCCTCGCCCATGGGGGCATCGGTGACCGTCACGTTGGGGAGGGCGGAGAGCAGCTCGGCCATCCCGTCGACGGCGCCCCCGTTCGCGGTGATCCACAGCCGGCCCACCGCGGGCGCCATGTCCAGGTCGCTGACGCTGTCCCCGATCGCGACGGCATCGTCGGGGGAGAGGCCGCGCCGCTCCAGGTCCCAGGCGATCGCCGCGCCCTTGGAGATGCCGCGCGGCATCAGGTGGTAGACCCGCGGCGGCGCGGCGTCGTCGTCCAGGCCCATCCAGGACGCCGCAGGGATCGCGCCGTTGTCCTTGAGCGTCAGCCAGCCCACGCCCCGCTCGGCCAGCCAGGCGTCGACGGCGAGGGCGTCGACCCGTCCGCGCAGCAGCGCATCGGTGGCGTGCGTCGCGTGCCAGGGGGAGTGCCACTCCAGCCGCCGCGGGTGCGCGGCGATCAGCTCCTCGACGACGCCGAGCTCGCCCATCACGTCCATCGGCGTGCGGTCGCCGTACTCCTCCGGCAGCGCGCCCCGCAGCCGGTGGGTGGTCCGCCCGGATCCCCAGCCGATGGTGGCGCCGAGTTCGGCGATGGCGCCGTCGGCGGCGAAGATGCGCGCTGCCTCCACCACCTGCTCGTACGTCCGGCCGCTGACCAGCACCAACGCCACCTCGGCGCGGTGCAGGTCGAGCAGCGCGGCGGCCGGCCCGTCGGTCAGCTCCCGCCCGGCCGTGTGCCAGAAGGAGCCCCGCGGACCCACCATCGTGCCGTCGAGATCGGTGTAGACGACGCGCGTGCTCACCAGGCCATCCTGTCCGGCCGCTGGCCCCGGCTCGCGACTGGGTACAGTTCACGCCGTTCACTCATCCAGAGGGGCAGAGGGACACGGCCCGACGAAGCCCCGGCAACCGCCGCCTGCGCGCACGTGCAGCGGGAGGTGCCAATTCCGTCCCGCGCGGCTCGACGGCCCGCTGCGGGGAAGATGAGGAGGTAGTCGTCGCATGACCCTCACCGCTCCCGGATCCGTCCAGGCCGACTCCAGCGCCGGTGGCCCCGTGCCCCCGTGTCCCGCCCGCGGGCTCGTCTGCCGCAATTGCGGCGCCACGTTCGGGCTCATCGCCGAGCACGCCTGCGCCGAGTGCTTCGGCCCCCTGGAGGTCGACTACGACCCCGAGCTGATGAAGGCGGTCACCCGCGAGCAGATCGAGGCCGGGCCGCAGAACATCTGGCGCTACGTGGCCCTCCTGCCGGTGGGTCAGCACCCGGCCGACCGCGTCTCGCTGGACCCGGGCATGACCCCGCTGGTCCGCGCCGACCGGCTCGCCGCCGAGCTCGGCCTCACCGGCGGGCTGTGGGTGAAGGACGACTCGGCCAACCCCACCCACTCCTTCAAGGACCGCGTGGTCAGCCTCGCCGCGACCGCCGCCAAGGGGCTCGGGTACACGAAGATCGCCGCCGCCTCCACCGGCAACCTGGCCAACTCGGTCGCCGCGCACGCCGCCCGCGTCGGCCTGCCGTCGTTCGTCTTCATCCCGAGCGACCTGGAGCCCGGCAAGGTCGTCCAGTCCGCCGTCTACGGCCAGACCCTGGTCGCCGTCGACGGCTCCTACGACGACGTCAACCGGCTGACCAGCGAGCTCGCCGAGACCGACGAGTTCGAGGACACCGCCTTCGTCAACCAGAACGTGCGGCCCTACTACGCCGAGGGCTCCAAGACGATGGGCTACGAGATCGCCGAGCAGCTCGGCTGGCGGATCCCGGCCCAGGTCGTCATCCCCATGGCGTCGGGGTCGCTGCTCACCAAGGTGGACAAGGCCTTCCGCGAGCTCACCGCCGCGGGCATCGTCGAGGCGACCGAGTGGACGATCTTCGGTGCGCAGTCGGCCGGCTGCGACCCGATCGCCACCGCCTTCGACAACGGGTGGGACGTCGTCAAGCCGGTGAAGCCCACCGGCATCGCCAAGTCGCTGAACATCGGCAACCCGGCCGACGGCCCCTACGCGCTCGACGCGATCCGCCGCACCGGCGGCTCGGTGGCCCGGGTCGGGGACGACGAGATCGTCCAGGGCATCCGCGACCTCGCCCGTACGACCGGCGTCTTCGCCGAGACCGCGGGCGGGGTGACCGTCGCCGTCCTGCGCAAGCTGGTGGAGGGCGGCCAGCTGGACCCGGCCAAGGAGACCGTCGTCCTCAACACCGGGGAGGGCCTGAAGACCCTCGACCCGCTGGAGCCGGTCGTCGGTCCCACGCACCGGGTCGAGCCGTCGCTGAAGTCGGTGCGGGCGGCCGGTCTCATCGGCTGAGCGGTCCGTCCGGCGGGGGGCGTAGAGTCCCCGTCGGTTCCCCGGTCCGGGCGACGTCGTCGCCGGATCCGGGTGCGTCGTGCGCGCGTGGGGCTGTCACCTGCGCTTCTCTGCTGTACCGTCTCGCGCGGTTCGAGTTCCACGTTCGTGTTCGGCGGGCGGAAGAGCGAGACCCCGCCACATCGAGAGCGATGGGGCGCCGCACGCACGAAACGTGGGAGCACACGTGGCACAGGGCACCGTGAAGTGGTTCAACGCCGAGAAGGGTTTCGGCTTCATCGCCGTCGACGGCGGCGAGGACGTCTTCGTCCACTACTCGTCCATCCAGATGGACGGGTACAAGAGCCTCGACGAGGGGCAGCGGGTCGAGTTCGAGGTCGTCCAGGGCGCCAAGGGCCCCCAGGCCGACGCCGTCCGCAGCGCCTGAGACCACTCGGCAACACCGGCCGAGGCCCGGTTCCCCACGGGGGACCGGGCCTCGGTCGTTCCCGGGGCCGCGCCGGCCACGGTGAGAACCCCCTGGAAGGGGGGAAGCGACCCCCGTTCTTGCACTCGCAGGGGTCGAGTGCCAAACTCGGTTCTGGCACTCAGGGCTCCTGAGTGCCAATCAGGTCGGAACGGTGAGGCACCGGTCCGTGGGCCGACGGAGCGTCCACGTCGCTGGTGTCGTCCGTCGCGGGCGCCGAACCCGGCCGTGCAGCGATCCATGCTCGGAGGACATCACCACATGGCCAAGATGATCGCGTTCAACGAAGAGGCGCGCCGCGGCCTCGAGCGAGGGATGAACACCCTCGCCGACGCCGTCAAGGTGACCCTCGGCCCCCGTGGCCGGAACGTCGTTCTTGAGAAGAAGTGGGGCGCGCCCACCATCACCAACGATGGTGTGAGCATCGCCAAGGAGATCGAGCTCGAGGACCCGTGGGAGAAGATCGGGGCCGAGCTCGTCAAGGAGGTCGCGAAGAAGACCGACGACGTCGCGGGTGACGGCACCACCACCGCCACCGTGCTCGCCCAGGCGCTCGTCCGCGAGGGTCTGCGCAACGTCGCCGCCGGCGCGAACCCGATGGCCCTGAAGAAGGGCATCGAGAAGGCCGTCGCCTCGGTCAGCGAGTACCTGCTCTCCACGGCCAAGGACGTCGAGACCAAGGAGCAGATCGCCGCCACCGCGTCGATCTCCGCCGCCGACCCCGCCATCGGTGAGCTCATCGCCGAGGCGATGGACAAGGTGGGCAAGGAAGGCGTCATCACCGTCGAGGAGAGCAACACCTTCGGCCTCGAGCTCGAGCTCACCGAGGGCATGCGCTTCGACAAGGGCTACATCTCGCCCTACTTCGTCACCGACACCGAGCGCATGGAGGCCGTCCTCGACGACCCGTACGTGCTCGTCGTCAACTCGAAGATCAGCTCGGTCAAGGACCTGCTCCCGCTGCTGGAGAAGGTCATGCAGTCGGGCAAGCCGCTGGCCATCATCAGCGAGGACGTCGAGGGCGAGGCCCTCGCGACCCTGGTCGTGAACAAGATCCGCGGCACCTTCAAGTCCGTCGCCGTCAAGGCCCCGGGCTTCGGTGACCGCCGCAAGGCCATGCTGGGCGACATCGCCATCCTCACCGGTGGCCAGGTCATCAGCGAGGAGGTCGGCCTCAAGCTCGACACCGCCGACCTCGAGCTGCTCGGCCGGGCCCGCAAGGTCGTCGTCACCAAGGACGAGACGACGATCGTCGAGGGTGCGGGTGACACCGACCAGATCCAGGGCCGGGTCAACCAGATCCGCAGCGAGATCGAGCGGTCGGACTCCGACTACGACCGGGAGAAGCTGCAGGAGCGCCTGGCCAAGCTGGCCGGTGGCGTCGCCGTCATCAAGGCCGGCGCCGCGACCGAGGTCGAGCTCAAGGAGCGCAAGCACCGCATCGAGGACGCGGTGCGCAACGCCAAGGCCGCCGTCGAGGAGGGCATCGTCGCCGGTGGTGGCGTCGCTCTCGCGCAGGCCACGGCCGTCGCGTTCGACAAGCTCGAGCTCGAGGGTGACGAGGCGACCGGTGCCAACATCGTGCGCGTCGCGCTCGAGGCGCCGCTGAAGCAGATCGCCATCAACGCCGGCCTCGAGGGCGGCGTCGTGGCGGAGAAGGTGCGCAACTCGGAGACCGGCTGGGGCCTCAACGCCGCCACCGGCGAGTACGTGGACCTGGTCGCGGCCGGCATCATCGACCCGGCCAAGGTCACCCGCTCGGCGCTGCAGAACGCCGCCTCCATCGCGGCGCTCTTCCTCACCACCGAGGCCGTCATCGCCGACAAGCCGGAGAAGGCCGCTGCGGCCGCTCCGGGTGGCGACATGGGCGGCATGGGCGGCATGGACTTCTGAGTCCGCCCGCTCCTCGCTGAGGAGCACTGCACCACCAGCACTGCCCGGCAGGGGCGGTCCGCTTCCGAGCGGGCCGCCCCTGTCGGCGTCCGGGGCGCCCTCGCCGCGGAAGCTCAGCTCACTCGGGGGCGAAGACGCAGAACTCGTTGCCCTCGGGGTCGGCGAGGACGCTCCACTCGATCTCGTCATCCTGCTCCCGCACCATCCGCGCACCCGCCGCGATGAGCGGCCACGTCTCACCGACGACGTCGAAGTGCATGCGGTTCTTGATGGTCTTCCGCTCGGGCACCGGGACGATCCACACCAGCGGTCCCTCGCCGGCCGGGTCGACGATCGGGATTGGCCAGTCGTGCGGGCGCGGCTCGTCGTCCTCCGGGTTCTCGGCGTCCTCGAGGGAGTCGCGCCGCACGTAGCCGATGGCGGCGCACCACCAGTCGGCGAGCGCGTGGTGGTCGTTGGCGTCGAGGCAGAGGTCCTTGAAGCGCGCGGGTGCGTCAGCCATGACCGCGGAGGGTAGGCGGCTGTCCGTGGCCGTGATCATCGGGACGTCGGGGTGGCAGTACCGCGACTGGCGGGGCGCCTTCTACCCGCCGAAGCTCCCGCAGCGGCTGTGGCTGGAGCACTACGTGCAGCACTTCGCCACCGTGGAGAGCAACAACGCCTTCTACCGGCTGCCGGAGCACGAGACGTTCGTGAAGTGGCGGGAGCGCACCCCGCCGGACTTCCGGTGGGCGGTCAAGGCCAGCCGGTTCCTCACCCACATCAAGCGGCTGCGCGAGCCGGAGGAGCCGGTCGCCCGCCTGATGGGCCGCGCCGCGGGGCTCGCCGGCAAGCTGGACACGGTGCTGCTGCAGCTGCCGCCGACGCTGAAGGCCGACCCCGAGCTGCTGCGCGAGTGCCTGGCGCAGTTCCCGGCCGGTACCCGGGTGGCCGTGGAGCCGCGGCACGAGTCGTGGTGGACCGACGAGGTGCGGGCCCTGCTAGAGCGCTACGGCGCCGCGCTGTGCTGGGCCGACCGGGACGAGCAGCCGATCGCGCCGCTCTGGCGCACCACGGACTGGGGCTATCTGCGCTTCCACCACGGCTTCGAGGGCTGGGGCTACCGCGCCGAGACCCTGCAGCTGTGGGCCGAGCGGATCGCGACCACCTACGGCGACGCGGACGTCCTCGTCTACTTCAACAACGACCCGGGCTGCGCCGCGGTCATCGACGCCGTCCGTTTCGCCGAGTGCGTCCGCCGCGCCGGGGGGACTCCGACCCGCGTTCCCACGGCCGACCAGGCGACCGGCCTGGCCTGGGCGCCGGTGGAGGTCCCCCCGGTCTGACCGCGTGGGTCAGTTGCCGCCGCGCCCCTGGTTCTTCGGGCCCTGGTCGGCGGGCTTCCCGGTGGCCGCACCGGCGGTCTCCTCGGGCTCGGCGACGGTCTCCTCGACCGGGGCGGTGGCGGCGCGAGCGGCCTTCGCGGCGTCGCGGGCGGCCTTCTCCGCGTCCCGGGCCGCGTCGCGGGCGGCCTTCTCGGCGTCGTGGGCCGCCTGACGGGCCTGGGCCGCCTGCAGCGCCCCCTGCGCGTGCTCGTTCGCGTGGGCGATGGCGTTGTCCAGGCCGCGGGCGCCCGTCTGCTCCTCGGTGGCCTCGTCCTCGGCGGCCTCTTCCTCGACGACCTCGTTCTCGGCGGCCTCGTCCTCGGTGGCCTCGTCCTCGGTGGCCTCTTCCTCGACGACCTCGTCGTCGGTGGCCTCGTCCTCGGTCGTCACGGGGTCGACCTCGGTGTCGCCGACGGGCGCATCGGTCTCGGTCTCGGTCTCGGTCGAGAGCTCGGACTCCGGCAGGTCGAACGGCGTCACCGTCTCGACCGTGCTCGCCACGGCGTCCTGCACCGGCGCCGGGAGGACACCGACGGCGCCCGCGCCGGTCACGCCGGCGGTGGCGATGCCGACACCGGTCGCCACCTGGGCGACGGTGCTGGCACCGGCGAACTTCGCGGCCAGTGCGGCCAGACCTTCGAGCAGAGCCATGGACGTTCGTATCCCCTCGGGACGGACGGCCGTCGGTACGGCCGTTCCCGTTCCACATCGGCAGGCTCCGGCGACTGCTGCAGCCGAGCCACCCGGTCGGGGGACGGTCAGCTGCCCGCCGGCACCCCGTCGGCGAGGTGCTCGGCGAACGTCCGCGGCGGCCGGCCGAGCAGCGTCGTCAGCACCCGCGGGCTGCCGGTGAAGCCGTGCTCCCGGTACCAGTCGAACATCGTGGTGCGGCAGCGCCCGGCGTAGCTCCCGTCGTCCTCGGCGTGCACGTCGACCGCGGTGACCGGCCGCCCGGAGCGCCCGGTGAGCAGCGCCGCGACGTCGGGGGCGGTGAGCTCCTCGGGGCCGACGGCCTCGAAGGTGCCGCTGTCCAGGCCGTCCTCGGTGAGCAGGACCGCAGCGGCGTCGGCGACGTCGCGGAGGTCGACGAAGGACTGCGCCTGCTGCAACCCCCACGGGCTGGGCAGCTCACCGGTCGCGGTCGCCGTTCCGATCGCGCCGTCGAGGTTGGCGGCGTACGCGCAGGGCTGCAGCACCCGCCACCGCGCGGCCGTGCCGGCGACGGCGCCGTCCAGCGCCTCCTCCACGCGGTCCTTCGCGGCGTGGTGCGGCATCGCGCGGATCTGGGGCCGCAGCACCGAGTGGTAGACGAGCCGGCGGACGCCCGCGCGGGCGGCGGCGGTCAGCACGGCGGGGGCACCGGTCGCCTCGTCCGGGTCGAAGTTCGGCCAGATCAGGTACAGGGCGTCAGCGCCGGCGAGCGCGGCGGAGAGATCGCCGGTGAGGTCGCCGACGACCACTTCAGCGCCGTCGAGCTCCGGCCGCGGTCGACGGGACGCCACCACCGCGCGAACCTGCTCCCCGCGCGCCAGCAGTGCCCGGACGACGGCGGTGCCGGTGGCCCCGCCCGCGGCGGTCACGACGATCACAGGACGTCGACCGCCTCGGCGTGCCGAACGCCCAGCTGGTCGGCGGCCTGGCCCAGCACGTCCTGGACGACGAGCGTGTCGGCCAGCGGCATCACGGCGCTCTCGGTCCGCCCGGCGCGCAGGCACTCGGTCACCTCGAGCAGCTCGTGCGCGTACCCGGCACCGGTCTGCGGCCGGGTGATCTCCTCCGGCTCGGCACCCGCGCGGTGCAGCACGATGGTCTGCGGGTGGTGGAAGCGGGGCACGACGTCGATCCAGCCCGTCGTCCCCACCACGCGCGCAGTCCCCGGCAGGGCGTACTTCAGCGACGTGGTGAGCGCGGCGTTGCGGCCGTCGTCCCAGCCGAGCATGATCGCCGCCTCCGCGTCGGCGCCGGAGGGGAACAGCGAGCCGGTGGCGACGACGCGGTCGGGCGTGCCCAGCAGCATCTGGGCGAAGGAGACGACGTAGACGCCGAGGTCGAGCAGCGCGCCGCCGCCGAGCTCCAGGGCGAACAGCCGGTCGACCGGGTCGTACTCGCGCGCGACGCCCAGGTCGGCCTGCACCGAGCGCACCTCGCCGATCGCCCCGTCGGCCACCAGCTCGTTGAGCGCGACGACGGCCGGCTGGAAGCGGGTCCACATCGCCTCCATGACGAAGGTGCCCGTCCCGCGGGCCAGGTCGACGACCTCGGTGGCCCCGGCGGTGGTGGCGGTGAACGCCTTCTCCACGAGCAGCGCCTTCCCCGCGCGCAGGGCGCCCAGCGCGATCGCGTGGTGCTGCGGGTGCGGGGTGGCGAGGTAGAGGACGTCGACGTCGGGGTCGGCGAGGATCTCGGCGTAGGAGCCGTAGGCGCGCTCCAGGCCGTGCCGCGCGGCGAACCCGTCGGCCCGCTCCTGCGACCGGGATGCGACGGCGACCGCGCGGGCGCCCTCCACCACCGCGAAGTCCTCCACCACCTTCTCGGCGATGCGGCCCGGCCCGACGATTCCCCAGCGGATCTCGTTGCTCACCCGACAGACGCTAGCCGGGCCGGGCACACTGCTTCCTCGTGGCCGTGCTCATCGACAGCCCCGTGTGGCCCTGGCGGGGCCGGATGTGGTCGCACCTGGTCAGCGACGTCTCCTACGACGAGCTGCACGCGTTCGTCGCCGCCGAGCTGGGCATCCCGCGGCGCGCGTTCCAGGGTGACCACTACGACGTGCCTGCGGACCTCTACGACGCCGCCGTCGCCGCGGGCGCGCTGCCGGTGGGTTGCCGCGAGCTGCTCAGCCGTCTCCTGGCGGCGGGTCTGCGGCAGCGGAAGCGCGGGACCGCAGGAGCGTGAGCTCGGCGGTCAGGTTGGCGCGGGCGAGGGGTTCCCACTCCGCGGCGGCGGGGAGCCGGTAGAGGCGGGGCAGGCCGAGCAGCCGCTCCAGGACGGCGATCCGCCCGGCGGTGAACTCCTCGTCGGAGAGGTGCCCGTACTCGGCCCGCACCGCCGAGGCGTACCCCGCGTACGCGGCCGGGGGAGCGGCGAGCACGGCGAGGTCGGCGTCGCACAGGGCCGCGCCGTTGGCGTCCCCGGGTTCCGGGTCGTGCCCGGCCGTGAGCAGGACAAGCCGGGCCACCTCCTCGACCCGTTCCTCGGGCACCAGCCCCCGCAGCCCGGCGCGGGCGCGCTCGGCGCTGACCTGCTCGTTGTCCGGGCGCAGCGGGTCGTAGACGACGTCGTGGTACCAGGCGGCCAGGGCGACGGCGTCGGGGTCGGGGACGTCGGCGGAGAGCCGCTCGGCCAACCCGAGGACGGCGGCCAGGTGGGCGAGGTCGTGGTAGCGGCGGTGCGGCTCGCTCCAGGCGGCGACGAGCGCCGCCCACTCGGTGCGGGAGGTGGGGGAGTCCCCGGCGAGCGCCGCCCAGGCCTCGAACCCGACCGGGCCGCTCACCGGACCCCGCAGCTGCGCAGCGCCAGCAGGGCGAAGGCGCGGGCGGCGGTGACGAGTTCGGCGACGGGTACCCGCTCCTGCGGCCCATGGGCCAGGTGCAGGTCGCCGGGCCCGTAGTGCAGGGTCGGGATGCCCTCGGCCGCGTAGAGCCGCAGGTCGGTGCCCGCGGGGAGCGCCCGCTCGGGCGGGGGCGGCCCACCGGCGTCCACCACGGCCGCACGCACCGCCGGCAGCAGCGGGTGCCCGGCCGGCAGCTGACCGCTGGCGAACGCCCCTCCGGTCCACGTCAGCCGCACCGGGTGCGTGGCCAGCCAGGGGTGGGCGGCGCAGACCTCGGCGAGGCGGGTCTCCAGGGCCGCCCGCGCGGACTCCACCGGCTCGCCGATCCGCACGCCGTAGCGGCCCTCGGCGACCAGCCGGTCGGGCACCGAGCTCGCCCAGTCGCCGGCCTGCACCCGGCCGAGGGAGATGCCGTAGGGGAACCGGGCGTCGCCGAAGCGCGGATCGGCGTCCCGCTGCCGCTCGGCCTCGAATGCGAGCAGCGCGGCGTGCACGTGCGCGAACAGCTCCACCGCACTCACCCCGCGGTCGCGCATGGCGGCGTGCGCGGCGTGCCCGGTGATCTCCAGCCGGAAGGTGAGCGCCCCGGCGTGCGCCGTCACCACGGCCTGCGCCGTGGGTTCGGGGATGACGCACAGCTCGCCGGTGTGGCCGCGCCGCAGGGTGGCCCACGCGCCGAGACCGCCGTCCTCCTCGCCCACCACACCGTGCAGGGCGAGCGGCCGGGCCAGGCGCACCCCCGCCGTCCGCAGGGCGTGCACGGCGGCCAGGCAGGCGGCGACGCCGGCCTTCATGTCGCAGGCCCCGCGCCCGTGCACCGCGCCGTCGGCGAACCGGGGGACGAACGGGTCGCCGCCCCACAGCCCGAGGTCGCCGGGCGGGACGACGTCGGTGTGGCCGGAGAGCACCAGCGCCGGGGTGCCGTCGCCGCCGAGCGTGCCGACGACGCCCCAGGCCTCGGTGCGCACCACCTCCTGCCCGGGGGCGCCGGGGGCGGTCGCGGCCTCGGCGAGGTCGATCGGCCAGCGGTCGACGTCGCAGCCGAGCTCGTCGAGCCAGCCGGCGAGCAGGTGCTGGACCTCGCTCTCGGCGGCCGTGCCGCCGACGGACGGGACGGCGATCAGCGCGCAGAGCCGCTCCACCGCCCACCGCTCGTCGACGGCGGCGAGGACACGGGCCTCGACGTCGGTCAGGTCGGCCACGGTCGGAGTCTGGCACGCGGGTGCCGGGCGGTGCGGGGCAGCGGCGATAGCGTGACCGCCGTGAGCCAACCCCCGCCGCCGCCCGGCTGGTACCCCGATCCCGCCGGCGGCCAGGGCACCCGCTGGTGGGACGGCCAGGGCTGGTCCGAGCACGTCCAGCAGGCCACGCCGTCGCCTCCGCCGCAGCAGCCACCGGGAGCAGGCCCCTCGCTGTACGACCAGCCGGTCCTGCTGGTGAACCAGAAGACCAAGCTGATCGAGCTCACCAACGAGTACGCCGTCCTCGACGGCAACGGTCAGCAGATCGGCGCCGTCGTGCAGGTGGGGCAGAGCTCGCTGAAGAAGGCGGTGCGGCTGGTCTCCAGCCTCGACCAGTTCCTCACCCACCGGCTGGAGGTGCGCGACGCGCGCGGGCCGGTGCTGGTGCTCACCCGACCGGCGAAGCTCATGCGCTCGCGGGTGGTCGTGGAGCGGCCCGACGGGACGCCCGTCGGCGAGATCGTGCAGGCCAACGTCTTCGGCCGGATCCGCTTCGACCTGGTGGCCGGCGGGCAGCTCGTGGGCGCGATCCAGGCGGAGAACTGGCGCGCCTGGGACTTCGCCGTCACCGACGCCGCCGGCGTCGAGGTCACGCGGATCACGAAGAAGTGGGAGGGGCTGGCCCGGACCATGTTCACCACGGCCGACCGCTACGTCGTCCTGGTGCACTACCGGTTGCCCGAGCCGCTGGCCAGCATGGTCATCGCCTCGGCGCTCACCGTCGACACGGCGCTGAAGCAGGACGAGCGCGGCTTCAACTGAAAATTGCCGCCGGGCGGGTGTCGCGCCGGGGAGCGCGGGTAGCCTCGAAGACGTCCGGGCCGGGTGCATCGTGCCCCCGGGTGCCATTTGGTTACGCCTTCACGGACTACCGCCCCGACCTCGGTCGGGGGCCTGGAGCCGTGTTGTGCTTTTCGCCGCGAGGCGGCCGTCATCCGGTCCGGACCTCATCCCCGATCGGCCCCACCTCAGGGTGGGGCCGATCGTCGTGAGGGGGCCTCAGCCCCGCCCGGCGCCGTGGGACTGCCCGGCCGACCGATGCCGCGCAGCACCCCTCAGCACGACCGTTCCTCCCGTCAGCACGGACGAGGAAGGGACGGCCATGACCATGCACTACCCGAACCCAGGCCTGGACGCGGAGCTCGCCTACCGCCGGGAGGTGCTCCAGGCGCTCAGCCGTGGCGCCCGCACCGGGCGCGGTCCGTGGATGCGCCGCCGGCGGCGTTCTCGCTGAGCGCAGCCGGTCGGAGCGGATCCGGGGGAGTCCTGTCGTCCCCGCGTGCCACGATGCCAGCCGTGTCACGTTGGGACGACGCCCCGCTGGTGGGCCGGGCCGAGGAGCTCGCCCGCCTGCTCGCGCACGTCGAACGGGCCGTCGCCGGCCGGGCGTGCGCAGCGCTGCTCGCCGGCGACGCCGGCGTGGGCAAGACCCGGCTGCTCGACGAGCTGGGCCGGCGGGCGGCCGAGCGCGGGCTGCGGGTGCTCACCGGGCACTGCGTCGACCTCGGCGACGTCGGCCTGCCCTACCTGCCGTTCGTCGACCTGCTGCGCCCGCTCGCGGCCGACCCGGAGCTCGCCCCCGCGACCCGGCACAACCCGGTCCTCACCGGCCTGGTCTCGGGTCGGCCGGGCGCCCCGGTGCCGGTGCCGCCGCCCGGCGAGGGGCAGGACCTCGGCCGCCCGCTGCCGCACCGGGCCGCGCCCCAGCCGGTCGACGACGGGCGGCTGCAGCTGTTCGAGTCGGTCGCCGGGCTGCTGTGCGAGGTCGCCGCCACCGGCCCGCTGCTCCTCGTGCTCGAGGACGTGCACTGGGCCGACCGCTCCAGCCGCGACCTGCTGCGCTACCTGCTGGCCCGGCTGGTCGAGGAGCCGATCGCCGTCGTCGTCTCCTACCGCGCCGACGACCTGCACCGCCGCCACCCGCTGCGCCCCCTGCTCGCCGAGCTGGTGCGGCTGCCCGGTGTGGAGCGCATCGACCTGGCGCCGCTCCCGGACGGCGCGGTGGGGGAGCTGGTGCGCACGCTCGCGGGGGCGACCGGCGGTATCGCGGAGAGCACCGTGGACGACGTCGTCGCCCGGGCCGAGGGCAACGCCTTCTACGCCGAGGAGCTGCTCGCCGCGGGCCTGCAGGGCGAGGCGCTGCCGCTGGCGCTGGCCGACGTGCTGCTGGCCCGGGTCGAGCAGCGCTCCCCGGCGGCGCAGCGGGTGCTGCGGGTGGCCGCGGTCGCCGGGCGCCAGGTGCGCCACGAACTGGTCGCCGCGATCGGCGAGCTGGCGCCCGACGAGCTCGACCGGGCGCTCGCCGAGGTCGTGCACCACCACCTCCTCGTCGTCTCCGACGACGGCCGCTACCGCTTCCGGCACGCGCTGCTGCGCGAGGCCGTGCTGGCCGACCTCCTGCCGGGGGAGCGGGTGCGGCTGCACGCGGCGATCGCCGGCTACCTGGGCGCCCACCCCGACGCCGGCACCGCCGCCGAGCGCGCCCACCACGCGCGGGAGAGCAACGACCTGCCGGGTGCGTTCAGCGCCTCGCTGGAGGCCGCCGTCGCCGCCTGCTGCGTGGGCGCCCCGGCCGAGCAGCTGCAGCACCTGGAGGCGGCGCTCGCCCTGTGGCCGGCGGTCGCCGACGCGGCGGCGCGGGCCGGCCGCGACCAGGTGGCGCTGCTGGTGGAGACGGCCGCCGCCGCCCGCACCGCGGGCGAGCTGCACCGCGCGGTGGCACTGCTCCGCGCGGCGCTGGAACTGGTGGGGCCCGACGGCGACCCGGTGACGCGGGCCCGCCTGCACTACACGCTCGCGCAGGCGCTGGTCCGGCTCGACGACCACACCGGCGGGCACCGCGAGAGCAGCGCCGCCATGGCCCTGGTGCCGGCCGACCCGCCGTCGGAGGTGCGCACCTGGGCGGCGGCCACGCATGCGCGTATGTGCTTCGCCCTGAACCTGCTCGCCGAGGGCGACGCGGCCGCGGAGGAGGCGCTCGCGGCGGCCGACGTCCTGGGGCTGGACGGTGCGTGGTCGGACACCGCCGTCTCGCAGGTGCGCTCTCGCCCGGCCGCGGACGTCGAGGCGGTGCGGCGTCGCCTGAGCGAGGCGCTGGAGCGTGCCCGGCGCTCCGGTGACGTGGACGTGGAGATGCGGGCCTGGTTCAACCTCGCCATCGACCGGTTCGAGGCCGGCGACGTGGCGGGCTCGCTGGCGCTGACCGAGCAGGCGACCGAGCGGGCCCGGGGGCTGGGCGTCGAGTGGGCCACCTACCCGGCCGGGCTGCGGCACCTGCGGGTGACGGCGCTCTACACGGCGGGGGAGTGGGACGCCAGCCTGGCCGAGGCCGACCTGCTCGCCCGGGTGCCGGAGATGGCGGCGCACGTGCGTGCCGCCGCGCTGCTCGTGCTGGTCGGCCGGGGCGACCCGGCGGCACGGGACCGGCTGGCGTGGGCACGGTCGCTGGTCGAGCGGTCGAACACCCACTTCCTGCTCTCGCTGGTCACGGGGGCGGCCGAGATCGACCTGGCCGGCTGGGCGGGCGACCCGGAGACCGCCGTCGCCGTCGCCGTGGCCACCAGCGCCCGGCTGCGGCAGGTGTGGCCGTTCGACCACCTCGGGGTGCTGCGGCTGGTCGCCACCGCGCTGGGTGCGGCCGCCGACGCGGCCTGCGCGGCCGGCCTGGCGGGGGATCACGCCACCGCCGACGGCTGGGTGCGCCGCGGTGAGGAGCTGGTGGGGATCGCCCGCTCGGCGGTCGAGGTGTTCGAGCGCTCGGTGGGCGGGATGGGCGTCGAGGGCCTGGCCTGGCAGGCGCGGGCGCACGCGGAGCAGGCGCGGCTGGCGGGGAAGGCCGCGCCGGAGCTGTGGCAGGCGGCGGTCGAGGCGTTCGGCTACGGGCACGTGTACGAGGAGGCGAGGTCGCGGTGGCGGCTGGCCGAGGCGCTGCTGGCCACCGACGACCGGGGCGGGGCCGCCGTCGAGGCGCGCGCCGCGCACGAGGTCGCCGTCCGGCTGGGTGCCGCGCCGCTGCGCACGGCGGTCGAGGCGCTGGTCCGGCGGGGCCGGCTCGACGTCCCCGGCGTCCGGCTGGTGGACGTCTCCACGGTGCTCACCCCGCGTGAGCAGTCGGTGCTCGCGCTGCTGGCGAAGGGGCGCACCAACCGGCAGATCGGTGCGGAGCTCTACATCAGCGAGAAGACCGCGAGCGTGCACGTCAGCAACATCCTGGCCAAGCTCGGCGCGGGCGGCCGCACCGAGGCGGTCGCGATCGCCGCGGCCCGCGGTCTCCTGGTCGACGGGTGATGTTCCACGTCACCTCGTCGCGGAACCGGGCGTCGATCCAGGCCCACGGCCTGGACTGGCGGCGGATGGGCGATACCCCGGGGATCGCGGGCAGCCCGGTGCCGGAGCAGGAAGGCTGCTTCCTCGCCCCCGACGAGTGGACGGCGGACTACTTCGTCGCCATGAACAACACCGGCGGTCCGGTCGACGTCTGGGCCGTGGAGGACGTCGACCCCGCGGACCTGCTGACCTCGGGGGAGGGATACGAGTACTTCCCAGGCGTGATCCCGCCGGAGCGCCTCCGGCTCGTCCGGACGGACGTGCCCCCGGTCGAGAGCTGAGCGGTCCGCGTCAGAGCATCGTGCGCAGGCGCTCGCGGCGTGCGCGGAGCACGTCGACCGACGCCGACGCCGACGGCGGCCCGGGCACCTGCTGGCGCAGCTGGGTGTGCACCACGGCCTGCGGCTGCGAGGTCCGTGCGGCGACACGGTTGACCAGCTTGTTGATCTCCCGGCGCAGCTCGGCGGCGTCGCGCCACGAGCGGCCGGCGTCGTCCTCGTCGGGGTGGTCCTCGACGACCATGAAGTCGTCGGCGTCGTTCCGGTGGCTCGCCGCGATGCGCAGCCGCAGCTCGTCGTCCCGCTTGGCCAGCAGCGACGCCGTCTGCTCGGGGGTGAGCAGCCCGGGGATGCCGAGGAAGTCCTCCTCCTCGGGGGCGACGACGGTCGCCGGGCCCCCCGCACCGGTGTGCGCCGTCCCACCGTGCAGGACGTGGGCGAAGCGGGCGTCGGCCTCGAGCGCCTCCCACTGCTTCATCTCGCCCTCGCGCGGCTCCCGCGGCGGCAGGTCGAGCGCCTCGAGCTCCTCGTCCGGCTGGCTCCGGGGCGGCGGCATGACGTGGTTGCGCTGCTCCTCCATGGAGGCGGCCAGCGACAGCAGCGGGCGGACGGCGGGGAGGAAGACGGTCGCCGACTCGTGCGGCGAGCGGGAGCGGACGACGCGGCCGACGGCCTGGGCGAAGAACAGCGGCGTCCGGTAGGAGGTCATCCAGGCCAGGACGGCGGCGCGCGGGACGTCGACGCCCTCGGAGATCATCCGCACGCAGACGGCGATCCGCGCCGTCCCGGTGGCGAACTTCTCGATCTTCTTCGACGCCTTCGGGTCGTCCGACAGGATCAGCTCCGGCGCCTTGCCGGTCACGCGGCGCACGATCTTGGCGTAGTCGCGGGCGTCGTCCTGGTCGCTGGCGAGGATCAGCCCGGCGGCGTCGGGCATGCCGCCCTCCTCGCGCAGGTGGGTGATCCGGTCGTCCATCGCGGCGATGACGTGCGGCACCCACTGGCCCTTGGGGTCCAGCGCGGTGCGCCAGGCCTGCATCTCCACCGACTTGGTGCCGGCCTCGGAGAGGGAAGCGGCCACGACCTCGCCCGCGGAGTTCCGCCAGCGCGAGGTGCCGGTGTAGGCGGCGAAGACGACGGGGCGGACGACGTTGTCGGCCAGCGCCTCCTTGTACCCGTAGGTGTAGTCGGCGCGGCTGACCAGCCCGCCGGCCTCGCCCTCGAAGGTGTCCTCCTCGTAGCGGACGAAGGGGATGCGCTCGTCGGGCTTGGTGCGGAACGGCGTCCCGGTCAGGCACAGCCGGCGGGCGGCCATGCCGTAGGCCTCCTCGACCGCCTCGCCCCAGGAGAGGCCGTCACCGGCGTGGTGCACCTCGTCGAGGATGACCAGCGACTTGACCGCGGTGGCGCGGGCGGCGTGCAGCATCGGCTTGCCCGCGACCTGCGCGTAGGTGGTGACGTAGCCCTGGGTGCCGGCGCGCACCGGGCCGACGGCGTTGGTCAGGTTCGGGTCGAGGACGATGCCCATCGCGTCGGCGGCCTCGGCCCACTGCAGGCGCAGGTGGTCGGTGGGGGCGACGACGACGACGCGGGCGACCTCGCGCCGGGACAGCAGCCGCGCCGCCAGGGTCAGGGCGAAGGTCGTCTTGCCGGCGCCCGGCGTAGCGGTGACGAGGAAGTCCTTGGGGGAGGCCTCCTCGTACTGGCTGAGGGCGGCCTGCTGCCATGCCCGGAGCGGTCGGCTGGTCGTCTGCGGGGCCCGGGCCGCCGCTGCTGCTGCAGTCGCCATGTCGGGGCCCATTCTGATCGGCGGCGGGGCAACACGCCCAACGGGGTCCTCCCGCGCGCCACCGCCGCCACGACGTATGGGAAAGCCCGGACGAGTCGCTGACCAGCGCGTTCACGTCCGGCGTCACGACGGTATGGCGCGGATCACCGGCGTGCCGGACCGACTCGTCACGTCACGCCGGTCCCGCCCGACGCAGGGGTCAGGGCAGCCCCGCGAGGACCTTGTCGAGCGTCACCGGGAGGTCCCGCACCCGCACGCCGGTCGCCGCGTGCACGGCGTTGACGACCGCCGCCGCCGCTCCGGTGATACCAATCTCACCGATCCCCTTGGCGCCCATCACGTTGACGTAGGGGTCGTGCTCGTCGAGCCACACCGCCTCGATCTCGCCGACGTCGGCGTTGACGGTGATGTGGTACTCGGCCAGGTCGTGGTTGGCCACCTGCCCGATCCGGGAGTCCCAGACGCTGTTCTCGTGCAGCGCCATCGACAGCCCCATCGTCATCCCGCCGATGAGCTGCGAGCGGGCGGTGGTCGGGTTGATCACCCGGCCGACGCCGAAGACGCCGAGCATGCGCGGCACCCGGATCTCGCCGGTGTCGACGTCCACCCGCGCCTCCACGAACTGGGCGCCGAACGCGTAGGGGGCGTGCGCGTCGTCCTTGGCGGCCTGGTCGACGTCGCCGGAGATCTCGTCGCCGTCCGCCGGCGCCCCGCCGAACTTGTCGCGGAACGCGCGCGCGGCCACCACGAGCGCCGAGCCCCAGGTGTTCGTCCCCGAGGAACCCCCGGCCACCGACGCGACCGGGTAGCGGGTGTCGCCGATCCGCACCTCGACGTCGGCGACGTCCACCCCGAGGGCGTCGGCGGTGATCTGCGGCAGGATCGTCCAGGCCCCGGTCCCGAGATCGGCGGCGCCGATCTCGGCGATGTAGCGGCCGCCCTCGAAGCGCAGGTTCGCCGTCGAGGTGGCCTGGCGCATCGTCGGGTAGACCGAGGACGCGACCCCGTACCCGACGAGCCAGTTCCCCTCCCGCCGTCCGCGCGGGCGGTCGGCCCAGCCGAAGCGCTCGGCCCCCTCGCGCAGGCAGCGCACCAGGTTGCGGCTCGACCAGGGCTTGCCCGTCTCCGGGTCGACCTCGGGCTCGTTGCGGATCCGCAGCTCGATCGGGTCGATGCCCAGCTCCTCGGCCAGCTCGTCCATGGCGACCTCGGGGCCGAACATGCCCGGGCACTCTCCGGGCGCGCGCATCCAGGAGGGCACCGGGACGTCGAGGGCGGCCAGCCGGTGGGTGCTCCGCCGGCTGGGTGAGGCGTACATCATCCGGGCGGGGACGCCGGTCTGCTCCGCGAACTCCTTGATCCGCGAGGTCTGCTCGACGACGTCGATCGCGATCGCCTGGAGCCGGCCGCGGCGGTCGGCGGCCAGCTGCATCTGCTGGATCGTCGGCGTGCGGTAACCGGCCAGGAAGAACATCTGCTGCCGGGTGAGCGCGAGCTTCACCGGCCGGCCGGGCAGCGCGCGGGCGGCCATCGTCGCGAGCATGACGTTGGCGTGCGGCTGCCCCTTGGAGCCGAACCCGCCGCCCACGTACGGGCAGACCACCCGCACCTGCTCCTGCTCCAGGCCGAACACCTCGCAGACCGCGGCGCGGTCGGGGTGCACGCCCTGGGTGGAGTCCCACAGGGTCAGGAACTGCGCCTCGGCGTCCCACAGCGCCGTCGTCGCATGCGGCTCCAGGGGGTTGTTGTGGTACATCGCCGTCGAGTAGGTGCGCTCCAGCGTCACCTCCGCGGTGGCCATCGCCGCGGCGACGTCGCCCTCCGCGGTGTCGGTCTCGTGGCCGGCGTTGACCTTCTCCGGCTTGTAGAGGTCGTCCCGGTCGACGGCGAGCTCGGCGTCGTGCGGCTGCTCGTCGTAGGTCACGCGGATCGCGTCGGCGGCCTGCCGGGCGACCTCGGAGGTCTCCGCGACCACCACCCCGATCGGCTGCCCGCGGAAGGCCACCTCGTCGCTCTGCAGGACGGCGTACTCGGCGTCCTCGGTGCTCGCCAGCCGCTCGGCGTCGAACGGGGTGAGGATCCGCAGCACCCCGTCGAGGGCCGCGGCCGCCGTGGTGTCCATGGCGGTCACGCGGCCGCGGGCGACGGTCGCCTGCACCGGGTGGCAGTAGGCGGGATTCTCCACCGGCGTCTCGACGGCGTAGGTCGCGGTGCCCCGCACCTTGGCCTCGCCGTCGCGCCGGACCAGCCCCTGCCCGATCGCGCGCGGCTCCAGCAGGTCGGTCATGACTGCTCCTCGGTCAGCGTGCGCAGGGTGGCGGCGACGGTGCGGGTGACGAGCGGGATCTTGAAGCCGTTGCCGCCCTCGACGCCGGGCTGCGGCTGGGCGGCCGCGAGTTCGGCGTCCATCGCGGCCCGGACGGCGTCGTCGGTGAGCGGCTGCCCGCGCAGGATCTCCTCGGCGCGGGACGCCCGCCACGGCTTGTGCGCCACCCCGCCGAGCGCGATGCGGACGTCGCCGTCGTGCACCACGGCCGCGACGCTCACGAGCGCGAAGGCGTACGAGGCCCGGTCGCGCACCTTCCGGTAGGCGCTCCGCGTCCCCGCCGACAGCGGCGGCAGGTCGATCGCGGTGATCAGCTCGCCGTGCTCCAGCACCGTGTCCCGCGACGGGTCGTCGCCGGGGAGCCGGTGCAGGTCCGTGAACGGGATGGTGCGGACGCCGGCCGGGCCGAGGGTGTGCACCCGCGCGTCGAGCGCGGCGAGCGCGACGGCCATGTCGGAGGGGTGGGTGGCGATGCAGGTCTCGGGGGCGGTCGGATCCGGCAGCGCACCCGGCGTCCCGAGGATCGCGTGGTAGCGCACGTAGCCGCCGACCGCGGAGCAGCCGGTACCTGGCTCGCGCTTGTTGCAGGGCGTCGTGACGTCCTGGAAGTACGGGCAGCGGGTGCGCTGCAGCGGGTTGCCCCCGGTGGTCGCCATGTTCCGCAGCTGCCCGGTGGCACCGGCCAGCAGGGCCTGGGCGAGCACCGGGTAGCGCTCCCGGACCCGGCGGTCGGCGGCGACCTCGCTGTTGGTGCTGGCGGCGCCGAGGCGCAGCCCGCCGTCGTCGAGGTCGGTGATCTCGCGGGAGGTCAGGGTGCGGACGTCGACGACCAGGTCGGGCCGGGCGACGCCGAGGCGCAGGTGGTCGACCAGGTTGGTGCCGCCGGCGAGGAAGACGGCGTTCGGCTCGGCGGCGACGTCGCGGACCGCCTCGGCGACGTCGCCGGGCTTCGCGAAGGTGAACGGCTTCACCGGCCAGCCGCTTCCTGGACGGCGGGCGTGATGTTCACGTAGGCGGCGCAGCGGCACAGGTTGCCGCTCATCCGCTCGGCGACCTCGTCGTGCGTCATCTCCGGCTCGCTGGTGAGGTCCTCGGTGACGTGGCTGGGCCAGCCCTTCTCGAATTCCTCGATGACGCCGACCGCCGAGCAGACCTGGCCCGGGGTGCAGTAGCCGCACTGGAAGGCGTCCCGCTCCAGGAAGGCCCGTTGCACCGGGTGCAGCTCGCCGTCGCGGGCCAGCCCGTCGGCGGTGGTGATCTCCGCGCCGTCGTGCGCGACCGCGAGCGCGAGGCAGGAGAGCGCCCGCTGCCCGTCGAGCAGGATCGTGCAGGCCCCGCACTGTCCGTGGTCGCAGCCCTTCTTCGGGCTGGTGTTGCCCAGCCGCTCGCGCAGCGCGTCGAGCAGGGAGGTGCGGGTGTCGACGGTCAGCCGGCGGGTCTCGCCGTCGACCCGCAGCGTGATGTCCGCGTCCATGGCCCGCCGGTGCCCCCGCCGGTCGGCGTGGCAAACCCGGTGCAGATGACAAGCGGGTGTCCTGCCAGGCTGCCGGGCGTGATCGACGAGCCGGTTCTGCGGTGGTGCACGACGCCGGGCGAGGTGGGGGAAGGCCTGTGCTCCCAGCTCACGTCGTGCTGGCGCGATGTCGCGAACGCCGGGGGAGCGGTCGGCTTCGCCCAGCGGCTGCCCGTCGGTGACGACGTGGTGCGTCCCGTCGTCGACCGGCTCGTCGCCGGCCTCGATCCCCAGCTCCAGCGGCTCCTCGTCGCCACGCGGGGGGAAGACGTGGCTGGGTGGCTCGTGCTGACCGGCAACGCCGATCCCGTGACGGCGCACTGGGCCCGCGTGACCCACGTGCAGACGGCGCTGCCCGCGCGCGGGATGGGGGTCGGTGGCGCGCTGATGGCCGAGGTGGCCCGCGCGGCGCGGGGTGACCTGGGCCTGGACGCGCTCCGGCTGGAGGTGCGCGGCGGCATGGGGCTCAAGGCCTTCTACGGCCGGTATGGCTGGACGGTGACCGGTCGCTGGCCCGGCGCTCTGCAGATCACCCCCGACGACCGGCGGGACGAGGTGCTCATGGGTCTGGACCTGGTCGCGACCCGGTCCTGACGCAGGAGCGGTCGCGCGGAATTGTCGGTGGTCGAACGTATGTTCGGAGCATGTCAGACGCCGGGACGACGACCAGTGCCCCACCGGGTGCGCCTGCGGTCGGCTGGGCGACCGGGCCGCTCGGCGCGGTGCAGGCCGCCGACCGGGAGATCGGCCGGCAGACCGCGCTGCGCGCCCGGGCGGTGGCCGAGTTCGCGGCGGCCCGTCCGGCGTCCGTGGACCGGCAGCCGGGCGAGCCGGGCGCCATGAGCGCCGATCGCCGGGCCTCCAGGCCGGAGGTGCTCGCCGACGTCAGCGAGTGGGCCACCCAGGAACTCGCCGTCGCCCTGTCCCGCACTTCGCAGTCGGCCGAAGCGCTGCTCACCCGGTCCTTGACGCTCGTGCACCGGCTGCCCGGGACGCTGCAGGCTCTCGAGTCGGGCACGCTGCACGACGGGCACCTGTGGCCGATGCTCGGCACCGTCGCGCCGATCGCGGACCCGAAGGTCAGCGCCGAGGTGGAGGCCGAACTGCTCGCCTGGGTCGCCCGGCGGACCACCACCACCCCGGCGCAGCTGGGTGACAAGGCGCGGCGTGTGGTCCTCCGGCGCGATGCGCGCGACGCGGCCGGACGGCTGGCCCGAGCGCTGCGCGACCGCGGCGTCTCCGTGCGGCCGGGCACTGCGGACGGGACGGCGGTGCTGAGCGCGCTGCTCACGGTGCCCGAGGCCCAGGCGCTGCTGGACGCCCTGGGTCGGTACGCCGACGCCCTCGACACCGGCCCCGATGACCAGCGCACCCGTGGGCAGAAGATGGCCGACTGCCTGCTCGACCTCGTCCTGCGGCCCGGGGAGCACGAGATGCCGCCGGTGACCGCGCAGCTGACCGTGGTCGCCGGGGTGCGCACCCTGCTGGGCGGCGACGAGCCGGGCGAGATCTCCGGGCAGGTGGTCCCGGCGGAGATGGTGCGGGCGCTCGCCCGTGCCCTGGGGCTGCTCCCCGACGCCGCTGGGGAGGAAGCCGCACCGGTCGTTGCTCCGTCCGTCGCGCCACCCACCCCGGCACGCGCCGCCTGGCCCACGGAGGAGGAGGCCTTCGCCGACTGGTGGGCAGCCTCCGAGGCGCTCGTCCTCGCTGAGTGGGGCGGTGCGGAGGAGCCGCCGGAGGCGGAGATGGAACGCTACTGGGCCGAGCAGGCCCGCTTCCACCGCATGCCCTCACCGGTGGACATGGGCGTGTTCGACCCGCCGCGGGCCGGTGCGGCACCGCCCCTCGACGCATGGTGGTCCGACGGACCCGCGCCCGGCGACGGTGCGCGCGCCCGCTCCACCTCACCGGCCGACGACGGTCCCGGGTCCGAGGTACATCCTCAGCCTGCCGTCGGCACGTGGGCGGCGGCCGATCGTGCCGTCGATGTCGCAGGCGCGGCGCTGCTCGACCTGGAGCGCGCCGTCGGGCGGGCGCAGCGTGCGGTCGCGGCCGCGCGGCTCGCCGACGCGGACGACGAGGAGGCGTGGCAAGCCGGCCCCGAGGGCCGGGCGTCTGCGGCACCCGATGCGATCACCGCGTTGACCGCGGCGGCCCAGCAGCAGCGCGTGGCCCTGGCCGACCTGCTGCACCGCACCGGCGGCGGCGGCCTCGCCGACCGGCCGCGCATCGCCCTGGTCGACGAGCTGACCGGGGCCCTGCTGGCGCTCACCGATGCGCCGATGCTCACCCGGCTGGCCGTCTGCGGGGACGCCGCCTGCCGCCGCGACCCGGCCGGGTGCGATCACGACCTGACCGGCCGGCCCGGGCTCGGCCCACCGCCACCCACCGACGGCTACCGGCCGGGCACCGCGCTCGACCGCTACCTTCGCGCCCGCGACCGGCGCTGCCGCTTCCCCGGCTGCCGCCGGCCCGTTCCACGCGGCGGCGAGCTCGACCACGACCGCCCGTACCCCGACGGACCCACCGCGGTGACCAACCTCGTCGGCTACTGCACGTCGCACCACCGCGGCAAGCACCAGGCCCCCGGGTGGCAGCACGAGCTCGCACCGGACGGCACCCTGACGGTCACCACACCGAGCGGCCTGGTGGCGGCGACATCGCCACCGCCGTTCTGAGGCGGTGGCTCAGTCGGCCGGCTCGTCCACCCAGTCGGGCCCGTTGACCTCGCCTGGGCCGGCCAGGTCGCCGGCGTCGACGATCGTGTACGCGTAGCCCTGCTCGGCGAGGAAGCGCTGCCGGTGCGCGGCGTACTCGCTGTCGAGGGTGTCGCGGCTGACCACCGTGTAGAAGTGCGCCTGCCGGCCGTCGGCCTTGGGCCGCAGCACCCGGCCGAGCCGCTGCGCCTCCTCCTGGCGCGACCCGAACGTCCCCGACACCTGCACGGCGACGGCGGCCTCGGGCAGGTCGATGGAGAAGTTGGCGACCTTGGAGACGACGAGAGTCTTGATCTCGCCGATGCGGAACGCCTGGAAGAGGCGCTCGCGCTCCTTGTTCGTCGTCGACCCCTGGATGACCGGGGCGTCGAGGGCCTCGCCCAGCGCCTCGAGCTGGTCGAGGTAAGCGCCGATGACGAGCTTCTGCTCGTCGGGGTGCCGCTCCAGCACCCGGCGGATCACCGGCAGCTTCGACTGCGCCGTGGCGGCGATCCGGTAGCGCTCCTCCGGTTCGGCGACGGCGTAGGTCATCCGCTCCTCGTCGTCGAGCGCCACCCGCACCTCGACGCACTCGGCCGGCGCGATGTAGCCCTGCTGCTCGATGTCCTTCCACGGCGCGTCGTAGCGCTTCGGCCCGATGAGCGAGAAGACGTCGTCCTCCCGCCCGTCCTCGCGCACCAGCGTCGCGGTCAGCCCCAGCCGGCGGCGGGACTGCAGGTCAGCGGTCAGCCGGAAGATCGGCGCGGGCAGCAGGTGCACCTCGTCGTAGACGATCAGGCCCCAGTCCTGCGCGTCGAACAGGTCCAGGTGCCGGTACTCGCCCTTCCGGCGGGTGGTGATCACCTGGTAGGTCGCGATCGTGACCGGGCGGATCTCCTTGCGCTCGCCGGAGTACTCGCCGATCTCCTCCTCGGTCAGCGTGGTGCGGGCGATGAGCTCGCGCTTCCACTGCCGCCCGGAGACGGTGTTGGTCACCAGGATCAGCGTGGTCGCCTTGGCCTCGGCCATCGCCGCGGCGCCGACCAGCGTCTTGCCGGCCCCGCAGGGCAGGACGACGACGCCCGAGCCGCCGGCCCAGAAGCCGTCCACCGCCTCCTGCTGGTAGTCGCGCAGCTGCCAGTCCTCCTGGTCCAGGAAGATCGGGTGCGCCTGGCCGTCCACGTAGCCGGCGAGGTCCTCGGCCGGCCAGCCCACCTTGAGCAGCGCCTGCTTCAGCCGCCCGCGCTCCGAGGGGTGGACGACGACGGAGTCCGCGTCGATGCGGGCGCCCAGCATCGGGGCGACCTTCTTCGACCGGATGACCTCCTCCAGCACCGCGCGGTCCGTGCTGGACAGCACCAGCCCGTGCACCGGGTTGTTCTGCAGCGTCAGCCGGCCGAACCGGTCCATGGTGTCCGCGATGTCGACCAGCAGCGCGTGCGGCACCGGGTAGCGCGAGTAGCGCACCAGCGCGTCCACGACCTGCTCGGCGTCGTGGCCGGCGGCGCGCGCGTTCCACAGCGCCAGCGGCGTCACCCGGTAGGTGTGCACGTGCTCGGGGGAGCGCTCCAGCTCGGCGAACGGCGCGATCGCCGCCCGGCAGTCGCGGGCCAGCGGGTGGTCGACCTCGAGCAGCAGGGTCTTGTCCGACTGGACGATGAGCGGACCGTCGTTCACGCGGGGGAGTCCTTCGATCGGGGGCGGCGGCGCGGCGGGCGCACCGGACTGACCACGGTAACGCCGGGGGACGACACGGCCTTCCCCCGCACGACGGCCCGGCTCCGGCGCAGCCGTCGGGGGTTAGGTTGCCGGGATGCGGGCGAGGAGCTGGTTCGCCGCCGCAGCGGCGCTGTACGCCGCGGTCTGGGTGTGGGCGTGGACGCGGCTGCCCGACCGGGTGCCCGTCCACTTCGGCCCCGGCGGCGAGCCGGACACCTGGGCCGGCCGGCCCGCGGCCCTGGTCGGCGCGGCGGTGCTCGGGCTGGGCATGGCGGCGGTCTTCGCCGGCTGCGCCCGGTTCGTCCGCCGGTGCCGCCCCGAGCTGGTCAACGTGCCGAACCCGGGGTACTGGAAGCGGGCGGAGAACCTCGACCGGCTGCGCGGGATGATCACGACGGACCTGTGGCTGATCGGCGCCTGGACGTTCCTGCTCCTCACCGGGGTGCAGTGGCTCGTCGTCCGCGCCGCCACGGCCGGCGACCCCGGCCTCGGTCCGTGGCCGCTGGTGCTGGTCGGCGGCTACCTGGCGGGGCTCGCGGCCCACCTGGGCTGGATGTTCACCCGCCGCTACGCCGTGCCAGCGGAGCCGTGACGGCCAGCTCGACCCGGACGCGGTCCCCGGCGTCGAGCCGCTCCGCCGCCCGCACCGACCTCTTGACCGGGAGAAGGTAGCTGCCGCTGCCGGCGTCGGGGAACAGCGACGTCTGCCACGAGGTGCTGCCCACCGTGGCGGTGACGCGCACGGAGCCGAACGCGCTGCGGCCCGTGGCACCGGCCTCGCGCACCTTGTCGGCCACCTCCGGCGGCAGGGTGAGGAAGTGCCAGCCCGCCGGCCCGTCGTGCACCCAGAGCTCGGCGGTGAACGTCTCGGTCACGGCGGCACGGTAGGCCGCGGCACCGACGGTTCGCCGTGCCGGAGACCGCGCGCCTCAGCCGGCCGCGTCGCCCTCCACCAGCGCCACCGAGGTGATCCGGTGGACGGCGAAGGTGCGGCTCTCCCCGCGGCGTTCGTCGTAGCCCTGCAGGAACCCCCCGGCCAGCGACACCGGCTGGACCACGCGCTGGCTGCCGCTGCCCTGGGCGTCCACGTAGCCCAGCCACACCGGCACGCCCTCCCGCACGGCCCGCGACAGCAGCTCCAGCGTCGACGCCGTCGTCACGCCCGGCACCTGCCGCACCGCCTCCCCGCGGCGGGCGGCCAGCGCGGCGTCGCCGGCCCGGATCTCCCGCACCGTGGCGTCCAGGTCGGTGCCGCTGAGCGGGCGCGGCGCGGCCGGTGGCTCGGTGCCGCGGCGGCCCACTGCGCGCGGCCGGGCCGGCGGCCGGGTGAGCACCGCCCCGCCCGGGTGCTCGCCGGCCGGGGCGTACCCGGCCTCGCGCAGCACGGTGAGCACCTCGTCGGCGCCCAGCCCGCTCACCAGCACGCCCGGGGCCAGGCGGCGCAGCTCGGCCCCGGCGGTGCGCCGGTCGCTGAGCACCTGGGACAGCAGCCCGTGGTCGTCCGAGCGCACGTAGGACTCGATCGACCCGACCCGCAGCCGCCCGTGCTGCCGGGCCACGTCGTCGACGAGGTAATCCAGCGCCTGCGGCACAGGGGTGCGGGACGCCCGGGCGAAGAAGTCGTGCAGGTCCGACGCCGACCAGCCGGCGTCCAGCGCCCGCCGCACGCTGCCCTCCGACACCCGGAACACCGTGGCGCCGCCGGAGGACTCGACGTCGGCGACGACGGCCAGCGTGTCGGCCAGCTCGGCGACCAGCGGTCCCGGTGCGATCAGCGACAGGTCCGGCTGGGCGAGGACGTGGTCGACCGGCTCGGGCAGCAGCCCCCGCATGCCGTCGGCTGCGCCGTCCTCGCCGGCCGCCAGCAGACCGCGGCCACCGGTGGAGAGCACCCCGCCCACCAGCACCCCGAGCCGCGCGGCCTCGGCGAGCATGTCGGGCACCGGCGCCAGCCGGTCCGCCCGGCGCGGGGTGCGCCAGCGCAGCAGCGCGGTGAGGTCGTCGGGCGCCAGCCCCGAACCCGGCGGCTGCTCGGCGAGCACGGCCAGCGCCGACCGGCGGATCGCCGGCGCGGTGTGCCGCACCAGGTCGGGGGAGAGCGGGTTGGCGGCCTTGCCGGCCAGGTCGCGCACCCCCACCAGCGAGGGCAGCCGGACGCCGCCCAGCCACCCGGCCGCGAGCACCGCCCAGCGGTCGGCGAGGTCCTGCTCCCGCCACACGTCGTAGGCCCGCGTGGGCAGCCACTCGTCCCGGTGCGGCCCACCCACGTCGAGCAGCCCACCGGCGTGCGCCAGCTCCAGCAGCCAGGCGGCGTCGGGTTCGGCGACCTTCAGCGTCTTCGCCAGCCGCTTCTGGTCGCGCACGCCGACCCCGCCGCTGCGCAGCAGCCCGGCCGGCTCCTCCTCCAGGAGCGCGAGCAGCTCCCCGACGCGCCCGACCGACTCCAGCGCGGCACCGGCGGCCTGCCGGTCCACCACCTGCGGGTCCCGCGTGACGACGGCGGGCTCCGGGCGACGGCGCGGCGGGCCGTACGGCCGGTCGCCGCGCAGCAGCAGGCCGATCTCGCGGGGCAGCTCGACGTTCAGCGCGTCGATGCGGGCGAGCAGTCCGCGCTGCAGCAGCCGCCGGGCCGGTGACGCGCCGCCGTTCGGCGAATCGGGCAGGTGGCCGACCGGCCGGTCGCCGGCCAGCCGCTCCAGGACGGCGCGTTCGTCCGGGGCGAGCTCGGCGAGCGCGGCGGGGAGGTCGGCGGGCAGCTGCAGGCGCAGGTCCACCGCGCGGCGACCCAGGCCGGCGGGGTGCCGGACGGCACGGCGCACCGGGTCGGGGGCGTGCAGCACGTCGTCGCCCCAGAGCAGCGCCCGCGCGGTGAGCGCCTCGATCGCGCCGGCGATCACGTCTTCGCCGACCTCGGGCAGCTCCCCGAACAGCGCGTCGGGCGCCAGACCGTCGGTGGGCGCGAGCAGCACCACGTCCAGCACCTGCAGGGTCGCGGCGTCCAGCTCGTCCAGCGCGCGGTCCACCGACACCGGGACAGCCAGCCGGCTGGCGAGCGCGACGACGTCGGACGGCGCGGGGCGGGCCACGTCGGGCCGGGCCGCCAGCAACGCGCGCAGCTGCTCGTCGCTGCGGGTGCGCAACCAGGCGGCGAGCGTCGCAGGAGCTTCCGTGGACATCCGGTCCACGCTACGTCGCCGCCCCCGCCGACGCTGCTGCCAGCATGGAGGCATGCACCCGGCGAGTGAGGACCCCGGCACCCGGACCGCCCTGGCCGCCCACCAGGTCGGGGCGCTGCGCTGGCTGGGCGGCGGGGCCATCGCCGTCGTCCTGGGGATCCTGCTCGGCGTCGCCGCGATCACCATCGCCGGCGAGGACGGGCGCCGGGTGCCCGGTGCGGGCCTCGCCGTCCTGGTGCTCGTGCTCGGCGGGCTGGCCGCCGTCGGCGTGGGCGCCGGGGCGCTGTGGCGCACCCACCGCTGGCGGCGGGCGCTGGCCGGCACCCCGTGGCGCCGCGGCACGCTGCGCGTCGCCGGGCCGGCCGTCCTCGCCTTCGAGCCCGACGGCCTCGACGACGACGTCCACCTCCGCCTGCTGAGCACCGCGATCTGGCGGACCCGCGCGGTGCAGGCGCTCGACGGCGGCAGCGTGCTCGCCGCGCCGGTCGGAGCGGGGCAGTGGGTGTTCACGACCGAGGGAGCGGGCACCCTCTACGGCGCCCGGGCCGTCGCCCGGGGGCGCTGACCGCGACACCCCCCCGCCGCGGGGGCGGTGGCGCGCGCCGGGCAGGCCGGTCAGGAGATGATGTGGGGGACAGTGCACCGCGCGGTGCACCCGCGACCGCACACGGAGGCGTCATGGCCAAGCGCAACGAGAAGCACGCCCACCTGGTGGAACCCACCTGGGGCGAGTCCGACGGCGGCGGTCCGCCGATCACCGAGCTCGTGGCCTCGGTCGCCGGCCCGCTGTCGCCGTTCGGCGAGGACCACGGCTTCCCGATCCCGCCGGAGCGCCTGCGCTACGCCCACCCGACGGACAAGCCCAACCGGGCCGGCGTCCAGACCGCAGAGGGCCGGCGGCGGTGAGCGCGCCCGCGCTGCCGTCCTACAGCAGCGGGACCTCCACGGTCCCCCTGCTGGGCGACACGATCGGGGCGAACCTGGATCGGACGGCGGCACGGGTGGGCGACCACGAGGCGCTCGTCGAGTGCGCCTCCGGTCGCCGCTGGACCTATCCCCAGCTGGTCGACGACGTCGATGCCTGCGCGCTGGGGCTCGACGCCCTCGGCGTGGCCAAGGGTGACCGGGTCGGCATCTGGGCGCCCAACTGCGCCGAGTGGGTGTTCGTCCAGTACGCGACGGCGAAGCTCGGCGCGATCCTGGTGAACATCAACCCGGCCTACCGCACCCACGAGCTCGCCTACGTGCTGAAGCAGGCCGGGATCTCCGTGCTGGTCGCGGCCCCTGCGTTCAAGACCAGCGACTACCGCGCCATGGTCGCCGAGGTGCGCGGTGAGTGCCCCGAGCTGCGCGAGGTCGTCTTCCTGGGCTCCCCGGAGTGGGATGCGCTGATGCGCGCGGGCCGGGAGGGGGACCGGGGGCTGCTCGCCGAGCGCGAGACGCAGCTCTCCGCCGACGACCCGATCAACATCCAGTACACGTCGGGCACGACCGGCTTCCCGAAGGGCGCCACGCTCACCCACCACAACCTGCTCAACAACGGGTTCTTCGTCGGCGAGGGGTGCGGCTACACCGAGGCCGACCGCGTCTGCATCCCGGTGCCGTACTACCACTGCTTCGGCATGGGGATGGGCAATCTCGGCGCCACCAGCCACGGCGCGACGATGGTCATCCCGGCGCCGGGGTTCGACCCCGCGCTGACGCTGCAGGCCGTGCAGGACGAGCGCTGCACCTCGCTGTACGGCGTCCCGACGATGTTCATCGCCGAGCTCGGGCTGCCGAACTTCGGCGAGTTCGACCTCTCCAGCCTGCGCACCGGCATCATGGCCGGCTCGCCGTGCCCGGTGGAGGTGATGAAGCGGGTGGTCGCCGAGATGGGCATGACCGAGGTGACCATCTGCTACGGCATGACCGAGACCTCGCCGGTCTCCACGCAGACCGGTGCCGACGACGACCTGGAGCGGCGCACCTCCACCGTCGGCCGGGTGCACCCGCACCTGGAGGTGAAGGTCGTCGACCCGGCGACCGGGCTGACCGTCCCCCGTGGGACCCCCGGCGAGTTCTGCACCCGCGGCTACTCGGTGATGCTCGGCTACTGGGACGAGCCGGAGAAGACCGCCGAGGTCATCGACCGCGCCCGCTGGATGCACACCGGCGACCTCGCCGTCATGGACGACGCCGGCTACCTCAACATCGTCGGCCGGATCAAGGACATGGTCATCCGCGGCGGGGAGAACGTGTACCCGCGGGAGATCGAGGAGTTCCTCTACACCCACCCCGACATCGTCGACGCGCAGGTCATCGGCGTCCCCGACGAGCGGTACGGGGAGGAGCTCATGGCCTGGGTGCGGCTGCGCGAGGGCGCCGAGCCGCTCACCGCCGAGAGCCTCCGCGAGTTCTGCGCCGGCAAGCTGGCCCACTACAAGGTGCCGCGGTACGTGAAGGTCGTCGACGAGTTCCCGATGACGGTGACCGGCAAGATCCGCAAGGTGGAGATGCGCCAGGTGTCGGTGGCGGAGCTGGGGCTGGAGTCCGCGGCGGCCGTGCGCAACGCCTGAAGAAGGACCACCCTTCCCCCCCACGCCTCGCACGCTCGGCGCGGGCCCCTGAAGGGTGGCCGTTCCAGTCCGTCACCCCTGGGCGACCGGGACCACCAGCGCCCGGTGGTCGGACAGGGGGAGCCGCACCGCCTCGGCCGGGCCGCCGGCCCGGATGCCGCCGCGCACCAGGACGTGGTCCAGCTGCCGGGTCGGCCGGGGCGCCGGGAACGTCGCCGCCGTCGCGACCGGGCGCAGCCCGCTGTGCCGCGCGGCCGCGCGCTGCTGCATGTTGAGGTCACCGATCAGCACCAGGGGCTCCGGCGTGCCCGCGAGCGAGCGCACCAGCGTGCGCAGCTGGTGGGCGTTCCACCCGGGGATGAACGACAGGTGGGTGTTGCACACGGTGACCTGCCCGGAGGGGCCGTCGATGACGGCGGCGACGGCCACGCGGGGTTCGTCCCGGGCCAGGAACGGACGGCGGGACTGCTGCGACCACAGCGGCACGCTCACCCGCAGCGCGTCCAGCCGGACCACCCGCCAGGAGACCACCGGGTACCGGGAGAGCAGGGAGATGCCGTAGCTGGCCGACCCCGGCTGCTCGTCGCCGGTGGCGGCCATCCAGGTGCCGCCGGGCGTCCCGGACAGCGCCGCGACGAACTGGGAGTCGACGGCCCCCATCGCCTCGGCCGCGACGGCGGTCAGGTCGGCGCCGTGCGACCGCGGCTGGTCGCGGTCGACCTCCTGCAGACCGAGGACGTCGGCGTCCAGGGTCTTGACCGCGGCGGCCAGCCGGTCGACGTCGACCCGGCCGTCGTCGAGCGAGCGTCCGTGCAGGAGGTTGAAGGTCGCGATGCGCACCCGCTCCCAGTGCCCGCCGGGCGCCCGGTCTACCCCGCTGTGTGCGGGCGTTACCTGCGGGTAGCAGGCGCTGGGTGCAGACGTCTCCCCGGGAGCAGGTGCGCGACCTGCTGAAGCGGACCGCGGTCGCGCTGAAACAGGGGAACGTGCCGTTCGCGCTCTGCGGCGGCTACGCCGCCTGGGCGCGCGGTGCGCCCGAGCCCGATCACGATGCCGACTTCCTCGTCCCGGCGGCCGAGGCCGGGCGGGCGGCCGAAGCGCTCGCCGACGCCGGCCTGCAGGTGGTGGAGCCGGCCGAGGACTGGCTGCTGAAGATCGTGCGGGACGACGTCTTCGTCGACGTGATCTGGCGGGCCTGCGGACGCCCCGTGGGGAACGACCTGGTCGACCGCGCCGAGACGCTGCCCGTCCTCTCCGTGCAGATGCCGGTGCTGGCGCCGACCGACATCGTGGTGTCCAAGCTGATGGCCCTGGACGAGCACTACTGCGACTTCTCGCGGCTGCTGCCGGTCGCCCGCGCGCTGCGCGAGCAGGTCGACTGGGAGTTGGTGGCCCGCGAGGTGGCGGAGAACGACTTCGCCGTCGTCTTCCTGGCGCTGCTGGATCGGCTCCGGATCACCCCGGACGTCAGCCCGGGATGAGCACGGCCACGGCGGCGGCGAGGGCGGTGAGGACGACGGTGGACGTCGCCGCGCGGGCCAGCGCGGGGCTCGAGACGCGCCCGCCGTCGGCCACCCTGCGGCGCACCTGCCGGTAGCGGGCGGGAGCGAGCGCTCCGAGCAGCAGCAGCCCGAGCAACGCGGTGACCCCGCCCGCGACGAGGAGCGCGGGCCGCTCCGCGCCCACTGCCCGGTGCGCCACCAGCCCGCCCACGGCGAGCAGCCCCAGGCCGGTGCGCTGCCAGGCCAGCGCGGTCCGTTCGGGCTGGGTCTCCACCGGGTCGGTCACCCGCGCAGGACCTCCAGGCCCACGAGGACGCCGACGACGACCACCACGGCGCTCACGGCGGCGACCACGGCGGGGACGAGCACGCTCGAGGGCAGCGCCCGCCCGGCCTCGATCGCCGCCTCGTTGGCCCGCCACCGGCGGTACCCGGCCAGCGCGACGCCCAGGCCGATGGCGACCAGCGCCAGCGCGACGGCGGAGCTGCCCCACGGGACCCCGAGGTCGGGGGCGTAGGTGGCGACGGCGACCCCGCCCGCGACCAGCGCCAGCCCGGTCCGCAGCCAGGCCAGCAGCGTGCGCTCGTTGGCCAGGGTGAAGCGGTAGTCGGGGTGGTCGGGCACCGGCCCAGCGTAGGGACCCGCCGGGAATCGGCAGGTCGGCGCGGCGGCGCGGCGGCTAACCTGGTGACCAGCGGCGTCCTGCCGCCGTCGTCCGACCGGCCAGCGTGCCGCGCCAGAGCGAGGAACTGAGGGAATCCACCGTGCCCACCGGCAGAGTGAAGTGGTTCAACGCGGAGAAGGGCTTCGGCTTCCTGTCCCGCGAGGACGGTCCCGACGTCTTCGTGCACAAGGACGCGCTGCCCGCCGGCACCGACCTCAAGCCCGGTCAGCGCGTGGAGTTCGGCATCGTCGCCGGCCGCCGCGGCGACCAGGCGCTGCAGGTCCGCATCCTCGACCCGCTCCCGTCGGTGGCGGCCACCGTCGCCGCGGCCAACCGCAAGAAGCCCGACGAGCTGGTCCCGATCGTCGAGGACCTGATCAAGCTGCTCGACGACGTCTCCGAGGGGCTGCGCCACGGCCGCTACCCCGATCGCGGCCACGCCCGGAAGGTCGCCGCCGTGCTGCGCGCCGTCGCCACCGACCTGGAGGGCTGAGCGCCGCCGCTCAGCCCGCCAGCTCGCCGCCTGCGCGCAGGAAGCCGACCGGCCAGGCCGCGGTGAACTCGCCGCAGTCGCCGCCGGCGTCCTCGACCACCACGAGGTAGAAGGCTGGCGGGACGACGTCGGAGGAGCTGATCCCGTCGAACGTCTCGGTGCCCGCCGGGACGTCCACCTCGCCGATGAGCTCCTCCAGCGACTCGTCGAACACCTGCACCTGCCAGCCCCGTTCGGCGATCGCCTCGGGGACGGTCAGGGAGATGGTGGTGCCCGGGGAGACCTCGACCACCGGCGGCCTCGTGCTGTAGCGCTGCCCCTCGCCGTCGAGGCAGTACTGGGTCGGCCCGGCGGTGACGTCCTGGCTGCCGGCCTGCACCCGGATCTCCTCGGGGGTCGCGGGCTCGCCCGCGCAGGCCGACAGCGAACCGGCCGCGCAGACGGCGAGCAGCAGCGCGGGGAGGGGAGCTCTCACGACCACGACGGTCCCACCGGCGTCGTCGGCGCCTCCGGGCCCCCCGGCGCGGCTGCCGGGGGGTGGCTGCGGTAGAGGCTCCACAGGATCAGGGCGACGGCGAGCACGAGCAGGGCCGCCGCGACGGTGAACCCGATCCAGCCGACCGGCGGCAGCGCGATGCCCAGCGCCCCGCCGACCACCCAGGCCAGCTGCAGCATCGTCTCGGAGCGGGCGAACGCCGAGGCGCGCAGGCGCTCGGGCACCTCGCGCTGGATGATCGCGTCCAGCGATACCTTGCCGAGGGCGTTGGCGACGGCGGAGACGCCGGCCACGAGCACCGCCATGGCGAACCCGTAGAAGACCGCGGCCAGCACGGTCACCGCCGCGGCGGCGGACGCCGCGTGGAGCACGAGGCGGTCGGGGGCGGCGGTGTGCAGCCGTGAGCCCACCGCGGTCCCGGTGAAGCTGCCGAGCCCTGCGGCGGCCGCGAGCGCGCCGAGCGCGAGGGTGGCCGACCAGCCGTCGGCGAACGTCGCCTGCACCAGGAAGGCGGCGAAGATGGTGAGGAAGCCGCCCAGGCCGCGCAGCGCCGCGTTGGCCCGCAGCGCCAGCACCACGTGCCGGCTCACCCGCCGGCGCCCCCGGCCCTGCACCGGGATCTCGGCGGTGCGCAGGACGTCGGCGGGCTCCTCGCCCGCCGGGACGTCGACGTGCCGGGGGAGCCGGACGGCCAGCACTGCCCCGCACAGGAACACCGCGGCGGTCGCCCACAGCTCCCAGTCGAAGCCGATCAGCGCGGCCACCCCGGCGGCCAGGCCACCGGCCACCCCTGCCGTCGCCAGGCCGAAGACCGACAGTCGCGCGTTCGCCGAGGTCAGCGACATCGCGCCCGGCAGCACGCGGGGGACCACCGCCGCCCGCAGCACGTTGTGCGCCTTGGACAGCACCAGCACCCCCAGGGCCGCCGGGTACAGCCACAGGTCGTCGAAGTGCCCGGCCATCACCAGGGCCAGCGCTGCCCGCCCGCCCAGGGACGCCGCCAGCGCCCACCGGCGGCCGCGCTGCAGCCGGTCCAGCGCGGGACCGATGACCGGCGCGAGCAGGGCGAACGGCGCCATCGTCACCAGCAGGTACAGCGCGACGTTGCCGCGCTGGGCGTCGGTGGTGGCCGCGAAGAACAGCGTGCCGGCCAGGGAGACGGCGATCATCGCGTCCCCGGCCATGTGCAGGGCGTTGACCCACAGCAGCTGGGTCAGCCCGCTCTCACCCGCGCCGTCGGCCCGGCTGGCGGCGCGGATCCGGCGGGCGGCGGCGGTGGTCAGCTCGCGGCTGCGGGCGGCGGCGACCCGGGTGACGGTGATCTTCGGGGTGGCCGCGGGCATCGGCCGGGTCTGCGGCCGCGGCACCCCGAGCGGGGTGGTGTCCAGCGGGGTGGTGTCCAGCGGCGCCGCCTCCTGCCTGCCCGCCCGCGACCACCGGCGTGCGCCGGGCGGGCGGCTGGAGGCGGACACGCCGCCCATGGTGCCGCACCCACCTGGGAGTCCGGTCCGCGACGCCGGACCGGTCGTCCGCCACAATGGGAGTCGTGTCCGAGTCCCCCGCGCCCGTCCGGCCCGCCTCCCCAGCGGCCGAGCCGTTGACCGCCGCGATCGAGCAGGCCCGGGCGGCGGCCGTCGAGACGGCCGGCGCCGCCGACGCGGTCGGCGAGCACCTGGGGGCCACCGCGGAGTCGGTCGGTCCCCCCGAGCTGGGGGAGGTGCTCACCCACACCTTCGCCAGCCGGCTGCCCGGCTACGTCGGCTGGCACTGGGCGGTCACGATCGCCCGGGTTTCCGGCGAGGAGCGGATCACCGTCGACGAGGTGGTGCTCCTCCCCGGTGAGCAGGCGCTGCTGGCCCCGGCCTGGGTGCCGTGGCACGAGCGGCTGCGGCCGGGCGACCTCTCGGTGGGCGACGTCCTGCCGGCCACCGAGGACGACCCGCGGCTGGTGCCGGCGTACACGACCGACGACGACTCCGCCGACGACCCGGAGGGACGGGTGGTCGCCGCCGAGATCGGCCTCGGCCGGGAGCGCGTCATGTCGCGGGAGGGCCGGTCGGAGGCGGTGGCCCGCTGGACGTCGGGGGAGTTCGGCCCGACGTCGCCGATGGCCCGGCAGGCACCCGGCCCCTGCGCGACCTGCGGGTTCTACCTCCCGCTGGCCGGCTCGCTGCGGCAGTTCGTCGGTGCGTGCGGGAACGCCTACGCCCCCGGCGACGGTCGGGTCGTGGCGGCCGACTACGGGTGTGGCGCGCACAGCCAGGCGACCCTCGTCGTCGTCGAGGAGACCGAGGTGGTCACCTCTGCGCGCTACGACACCTCGGAGTACGACGTCCTGAGCGACTGATCGCGGGTCAGCCGCGGTCGCGCCGGCCCAGCTGCCCCTGCAGCTTCATGACGCCGAGCCCCAGGAGCGCCAGCCCGATCGCGGCGACGCACGTCCAGGTCCACATGCGGTCCACCCGGTCGCCCAGCAGCAGCAGGACGACCAGGGCGACCGCCCACAGCGCGATCCCGGCGAGCACCACGCGCGCGGTGTCCACCTGCAACGGCGGGGGAGCCTGCTTTCCGGGACCGGGCACGACGGCACCTTAGATCCCGGCTCGGTCACGGGGCGACCTGCTTGCCACGTGCGTGTGGCACGCTGGCGCCGCTCGTTGGCCGCTCGCACCGCCCCGGAGAACCCGCATGCCGCAGAAGTCCCGTCCGTCCGGTGGCGCCAGCGCCGCCGCCACCGACGGCAGCACCCCCGCCGACGTCTCGGCCGGCACGCCTCCCACCACCCCGCGCCGCAGCGAGGGGCCGCGGGTGCGGCCGAAGAACGGGCTGGACCGCTACTTCGAGATCAGCGCGCGCCGGTCGACGGTGAGCCGCGAGGTGCGCGGCGGGATCACGACGTTCTTCACGATGGCCTACATCGTGGTGCTCAACCCGATCATCCTGACCAGCATCGCGGGGCCGGACGGCACGCCGGGCGCCGACGTCGAGGGCACGGTGCTCCCGTTCGGCTCGATCGCCGCGGTCACCGCGCTGCTCGCCGGCGCGCTGACGCTGCTCATGGGCATCGTCGGGCGCTACCCGTTCGCGCTGGCCACCGGCCTGGGCATCAACGCGATCGTCGCCGTCTTCGCGGCCACGCAGCTGTCCTGGCCGGAGGTCATGGGCCTGGTCGTGCTCGAGGGCCTGCTCATCACCGTCCTGGTGCTGACCGGCTTCCGCCGGGCCGTCTTCGAGGCGATCCCGGCCCAGCTGAAGACCGCGATCGCCGTCGGCATCGGGTTCTTCCTGGCGATCATCGGGCTGGCCGACGCCGGCATCATCCGGCCGGGCAACCCGCTGATCAGCTTCGGTGTCGGCGGGCAGCTCGCCGGCTGGCCGATGCTCGTCTTCGTCGTCGGTCTGCTGCTCATGAGCCTGCTGGTCGTCCGCAAGGTCAAGGGCGCGCTGCTCATCGGCATCGTGGCGACGACGGTGCTCGCCATCGTCGTCGAGGCGATCGCCGGGGTCGGCCCCCGCTTCGGCGACGACGGGGAGAACCCCCGCGGGTGGGCGCTGCAGGTGCCGGCGCTGCCCGACGACGTCGTCGGCAGCCCCGACTTCTCGTTGCTCGGCAACTTCTCCCTGTTCGGCGGGTTCGAGCGCATCGGCGTCGTCGCCGCCCTGCTCATCGTCTTCTCGATCATGATCGCGGACTTCTTCGACACCGTCGGCACGGTGACCGCCGTGGGGGCCGAGGGCGACCTGCTCGACGAGAAGCGCAACCTGCCCAAGTCGCAGCCGGTCCTGCTCGTCGACTCGCTGGCCGCCGCCGCGGGTGGCGCGGGCAGCGTCTCGTCGAACACCACGTACATCGAGAGCACCGCCGGTGTGGCCGACGGCGCCCGCACGGGGCTGGCCAGCATCGTCACCGGCCTGCTGTTCCTGGTCGCGGTCTTCTTCACCCCGCTGGTGGCGGTGGTGCCGTCGGAGGCAGCCGCCCCCGCGCTCGTCATCGTCGGCGCGCTGATGATCAGCCAGATCAAGCACCTCACCTGGGACGACATGTCCCTGGTCATCCCGGCGTTCCTCACCATCGCGCTGATGCCGTTCACCTACTCGATCACCAACGGCATCGGGGCCGGCGTCATCAGCTTCGTGCTGCTGCGGCTGGCGGTCGGGCGGCGCCGGGACATCCACCCGCTCATGTGGGTGGTGGCGCTCATGTTCGGCGTCTACTTCGCGCTCGAGCCGCTGCAGCAGCTCTTCTGACCCCGGCTGCTGAGTTAGGCTAACGATCGTGGGCCGGACGACGCTGGACACCGCCGCGCTCGCCCACGAGCTGCGGCTGGCGGTCATGCGGTTCTCCCGGCGACTGCGCAACCAGCGGGTGGACACCTCGGTCACCCTCACCCACCTCGCGGCGCTGTCGACGCTCAAGCAGCACGGCCCGATGAGCCCGGGGGAGCTGGCCGGCCACGAGCGGGTGCAGCCGCCGTCGATGACCCGCGTCGTCGTCGCGCTGGAGACGGCCGGGCTGGTGACCCGCACGCCGCACCCCACCGACGGGCGCCAGGTGATCATCGAGCTCACGCCGGCGGCCGAGGAGCTGCTGTCGGCGGAGGCGCGGGCGCGGGAGGCGTGGCTCGCCGGCCGGCTGCAGCAGCTGACCGCCGAGGAGCGGGCGGTCCTGCGCGAGGCGGCCGAGATCATGGACGAGCTGGCCAGGGGTGACCTGGACGAGCACTGACCAGCGGACGCCGCCGGAGCCGGGGCGCGGCATGTTCCGCGCCCTGCGGGTGCGCAACTTCCGCCGCTACGCCTCGGCCAACCTGCTCAGCCTCACCGGTACCTGGATCCAGCGCATCGGCCAGGACTGGCTGGTGCTGCAGCTGTCCGACGACAGCGGCGTGGCGCTCGGGCTGATCACCGCCCTGCAGTTCGGCCCGTCGCTGCTGCTGAGCATGTACGGCGGCGTGCTCGCCGACCGCTACCCCAAGCGCCGGCTGCTGCTGGTCAGCCAGAGCGCCATGGGGCTGCTCTCGCTGGTCCTCGGGGTACTGGTGGCCACCGGGGCGGTGGCGCTGTGGCACGTGTTCGTGCTGGCCGGGATGCTCGGCGCGGTCTCCGCCGTCGACATGCCCGTGCGCCAGGCGTTCGTCCCGGAGATGGTCGGCCCCGCGCTGATCACCAACGCGGTCAGCCTCAACTCGACCATCTTCAACGGGGCCCGGCTGGTCGGGCCGGCGCTGGCCGGGTTGCTGATCGGAGCGGCGTCGGGCAACACCGCGCCGGCCTTCTTCCTCAACGCCGCCAGCTTCGCCTTCACCCTCGCCGCGCTCGCCGGCATGCGGACCGACGAGCTCACCCCGAGCCCGCCGGTGGCGCGGGGGCGGGGGCAGCTGCGCGCCGGGCTCGCCTACACCTGGGCCCACCCCGACCTGCTGCTGGCGATGGGGCTGGCGTTCGTCCTCGGCACCTTCGGCTTCAACTACCAGGTCACCATCGCGCTGATGGCCCGGGAGACCTTCGACCTCGGCGCCCAGGCGTTCGGGCTGCTGTCCACCTGCTTCGCCGTCGGCTCGCTCACCGGTGCGCTGCTGTCCACCCGGCGCAGCGTGCGGCCCCGGCAGCGCTTCCTCGTCGGCTCGGCGGTGGTCTTCGGTGCGTGCACGGTCGTCGCCGGGCTCATGCCCACCCACCTCAGCTTCGCGCTGCTGCTCGTACCGACCGGCGCGGCGGCGCTGGTGTTCAGCGTGGCGAACAACAGCTTCGTCCAGCTCGGCGTCGACCCGCAGATGCGCGGGCGGGTCATGGCGCTCTACTTCATGTGCTTCATGGGCGGCACCCCGGTCGGCGCGCCGCTGGTCGGGTGGGTCTCCGAGCACCTGGGTGCCCCGTGGGGGCTCATCCTCGGCGGCGGGGTGTGCGTCGTCGCCGGCCTCGGCGCCGCGGCCTGGCTGGCCCACCGCGGAGGTCTGCGGTTGGCGGTGCAGCGCACGCCGCTGCGGCTGCGGGTCCAGGCCGCCCCCCGCCCGGCCGTCCCCTCCGCGCAGGTGCGCACCGTGGAGGAGGAGCTCAGCGAGAAGGCCCCCGGTCAGCAGTCGCTCTGAGCGGCCGGGGTGCGCGTACCGTCGGCGGGCACCGGAACCGCCCGTGCGCAGGGGAACGCCATGGCCGCACTCATCCAGCTCGTCGCACTGCTCGCCGCGTTCGCCGGCCTGGTCGCCGGCTTCGGCCCGCTGATCCGGTGGATCGAGGCTCGATCGGCCCGCCGCCACGCGGCGCGGCACCCCGCGGCGCCCGGGCGCTCGGTGCAGCACGTGGCCGCGGACCTGCGCCGGCTCGGGCGCCAGCTCGAGCTGGTGGCGGCCGGGGTGCCGATGGCCCGCCGCCGCGCGCTGCAGGCCGCGTACGACGACGTCCTCCTCGAGGCGGCCGGGATGCTCGGGGTGACCTCGGACCTGGCCGCGCTGCGGCAGGACCGCGCCCGCGAGGTCGAGCGCCTCCGGGTCGCCTGCGCGCTGCGCGCCGCGGGGCTGCAGGTGCCCCTCTGACCGCCGGTCCCGCGCGCCGGCTCTTCTTCGCCGTCGACCCGCCCGAGTCCGCGCGCCGCGACCTCGAGCGGGCGCTGGCCCCGCTGCGGGAGCTCCCGGGGGCGCCGCGGTGGAGCCGTGCCGAGCGCTGGCACCTGACGCTGCTGTTCCTGGGCGAGGTCCCGGACGCCGTGGTGCCCGGCCTCGTGGCCGCCGCCGCGCCCGCCGTCACCGCGACGCCGCCGATGACGCTGCGGCTGGCCGGGGGCGGGCGGTTCGGGTCGGTGCGCCGTCCGCAGGTGGCCTGGGCCGGGCTCGACGGCGACGTCGACCCGCTGGCCGCGCTGGCCGGGCGGCTGGCCGGGGTCGCCCGCGGTCTGGAGCTGCCGGTGGAGGACCGGCCGTTCCGCCCGCACCTCACCCTGGGGCGCTGGCGCCCCGGGCGGCCCGCCGACGGTTCGCTGACCGACCGGCTCGCCGGCTACCGGGGGCCGGAGTGGCCGGTGCGCGAGATCCGGCTCTGGGAGAGCCGGCTCGGTGCCGAGCCGGCGTACACGGTGGTCGCCCACTGGGCGGTCGGCTGAGTCACCGCGTGCAGGCGGGGCGGCGCGGTCGCCCGAGCCGAGGCGCGTGCGGTCCACGCCGGCCGCCCTGGCACCCTGTCCGACGTGCCGCACAACGTTGACCAGGCCCTCTCCGACTTCGACGCCGCGACCGCCGTGCGGCGGGGCGAGGCCGGCGCGCTCCTCGCCGACCTCCACCCGGAGTGGGAGGTCGGTGGCGGGATCCTCAACGGCGGCTACCTGCTGTCGGTCGCCGGGCGCGCGGCGGTGCTGGAGAGCCCGCACGAGCACCCGGTCGCGCTGTCGGCCAGCTACCTGCGGGCGGCGGCGGCCGGCCCGGCCACCCTCGCCGTGACGCCCGGGCCGGCGGGTCGGACGCTGGCCCACTCGCTGGTCACCCTCGCGGACGCGAACGGGCCGGTCCTCACGGTCCAGGCGACGACGGCGACGCTCGCCGACGACGCCCCCGAGTACTCCCTCCCGGCGCCCGAGGTGCCCAGGCCCGACGAGTGCATCGACATGGCCGCGAACGCCCACCTGGCGGCCGTGCCGGTGCAGCTGCCCGGGCTGACGCGGCACGTGGAGAGCCGGCTGGACCCGGCCACCGCGACGTGGGCGCTCGGGCAGCCCTCCGACGAGCCGGTGCTCCGGGCGTGGGTGCGGCTGGCCGACGGCCGCCCGGCCGACCCGCTGGCGCTGCTCACCTTCGCCGACGTGCTGCCGCCCACGAGCTTCGCCACCGGCCGGATGGGCTGGGCGCCGACCGTGCAGCTGCAGGTGCTCGTGCGGGCGCTGCCGGCCCCGGGCTGGTGCCTCGTGGAGGCGCGGGCCAGCGAGATCGCCGGCGGCTGGTCCGACGAGGACTACCGGGTCTGGGACTCCACCGGGCGGCTGGTCGCGCAGAGCCGCCAGCTGGCCCGTACCGCCCGCTGAAGGCCCCCGTGCAGGGTCCCGCGGCGAGCCTGCGAGTCGTGGGGGGCAGGGGGGTCCTCTTTCAGCGGGGCAGGTCCAGCTCGCCGGTGAGGTAGCGCTGCACCGTGGGGCCGATCGTGCCCACCAACCACTCGGGCGGGGCCGACGCGAGCGGCTCCAGGCGCAGCACGTACCGGGTGACCACCAGCCCGGCCAGCTGCGAGGCGGCCAGGGCGCCCCGGGCGTCGCGCTCGGCGGGGTCGAGGTCCAGGGAGCCGAGCACCCGGCGCAGCACCTGGGTGACCAGGAACTCGCGCAGCAGGCGGGCGGTCCACTCGTTGCCCACCGCCGAACGCACCAGCGCCAGACCGGCGGTGCGCCCCGGCCCGTCCCAGACCCGCAGCAGCATGCGGACGACGTTGCCGCCCAGCTCCTCCCGCGTGCCGGCGAGCACCTCGGGCAGCAGCTGGGCGGGGTCGGCCGGGGCCTCGATCGCGGCGAGGAAGAGCTGGTCCTTGCTGCCGAAGTAGTGGTGCACCAGGGCGGGGTCGACGCCGGCCGCGGTGGCGATCTGCCGGATGGTGGCGCCGTCGAACCCCCGCTCGGCGAACGCCTCCCGCGCGGCGGCCAGCACCGCGTCCCGGGTGCCGGGCCTGCCGGGACGCCGTCCGGTGCGTCGCCGTGGTGGCTGGTCGCCGGCGTTCAGTCGGTCCTCCTCCGCAGGGTGGCCGCCGCCAGCGCGAGCGCCAGCAGGGCGGCGCCGGCCACGATGCCGACGTCCAGCACCATCGTGCCGGTCGCCTCCGCCGAGCGCCCGACCTCGCGCAGGGCCTCGACCGCGTAGGTCAGCGGGAGGACGTCGCTGATGGCCTGCAGCCACCCGGCCATCTGCTCGCGGGGGACGAGCAGCCCGCAGAGGAAGAACTGGGGCAGGACGACCACCGGCATGAACTGCACCGCCTGGAACTCGCTGCGCGCGAAGGCGCTGGCCAGCAGCCCCAGCGCGACCCCGAGCGCGGCGTCGACCACGGCGACGAGGACGACGAGCCCGACGGACCCGGCCACGTCCAGGTCGTACAGCGTCGTCGCCACCGTCACGGTGACCACCGCCTGTGCACCCGCGGCCAGCCCGAACGCCAGGCCGTAGCCGAGCAGCAGGTCCAGCCGGGACAGGGGAGTGGTGAGCAGCCGCTCGAGCGTGCCGGACGTGCGCTCGCGCAGCATGGCGATGCTGGTCACGAGGAACATCACGACGAAGGGGAAGACGCCGAGCATCGCCAGCCCGACGCGGTCGAAGGTGCCGGGCTGCCCGGGGGCGGTCGGGACGTCCGCCCACAGCAGGTACAGCAGGCCCAGGAGCAGGCTCGGCAGCACGAGCAGCATCGCGATCGTGCGGTGGTCGTGCCGCAGCTGGCGCAGGACGCGGGCCGCGGTCGTCGCGGTGAGCCGCGGGCCGGCGGCGGTCACCGGGCCACCGCCTCGCGGGCGCGGACGACGGTCAGGAACGCCGTCTCCAGGTCGTCGGAGCGGCCGTCGGCGCGCAGCTGCCCCGGTGTCGTGTCGGCGAGCAGCGCGCCGTCGCGGAGAAGGAGGAGCCGGTCGCACCGGGCGGCCTCGTCCATCACGTGGCTGGACACGACCAGCGTCGTCCCGGCGCGGGCCAGGGCGTGGAAGCGTTCCCAGAGCTCGACCCGGAGCACCGGGTCCAGGCCGACGGTCGGCTCGTCGAGGACCAGCAGCTCGGGCTCGCCGACCAGTGCGCACGCCAGGGAGGCGCGGCCGCGCTGCCCGCCGGAGAGGTCGGCGACGAGCTGTCCGGCGGCTCCGCCCAGCCCCACGTCGGCGATCGCGGCGTCGGCCTCACGCGCCCCGCGGCCGTACAGGGCGGCGAAGTAGCGGGCGTTCTCCCGGACGGTGAGGTCGGGGTAGACGCTGGGCGCCTGGGTGACGTACCCGACCCGGCTGCGCAGGCCGGGGGAGCCGGCGGGCTCCCCGAGCACGGTGACCGTGCCGGAGCGCACCCGCTGCACCCCGACGACCGCCCGCATCAGCGTGCTCTTCCCACTGCCGCTCGGCCCGAGCAGCCCGGTCACCTGGCCGGCCGGGACGGCGAAGGAGAGACCGGGGAGCACGCAGCGCTTCCCGCGGTCGACGACGAGATCGGTGACGGTGACGGCGTCCATGACGCGCTCCCCACAACTCAACGGCTGATGAACTCAACGCTAGATGAGTTGCTGGGTGCCGTCAACGGGTCGCGCGCCCGCGGCCGGGCGCGCGCAGGGTCGCCCGCCCGGTGCGGGCAGAATCGGCGCCCGTGCCTGCACCCGTCGTCATCACCGACCCGGCCGATCCCCGCGTCGCAGATTTCCGCGACCTCAAGGCCGGGGACCGCCCGGCGGGCAGGGAGCGGGGCACCGGGCCGGTCATCGTGGAGGGGGTGCCGGCGGTCGAGCGCCTGCTCGCCTCGCCGTACCGGGTGCGCGCGGTGTTCGGTGTGCCGGGACGGGTGGCCGCGCTCGGCCTGCCCGGGGACGTCCCGGCCTTCGAGGCGGACAAGTGGGTGCTCTCGGAGGTCATCGGGTTCCGGCTCACCCGCGGCGTGGTCGCCTCCGCCGACCGCCTCCCGCCGGCCGACCCGGACGAGGTGCTGACCGGCCCGGACCCGGCGGGGCCGCGCCGGCTGGCGGTCCTCGAGGCGCTCAACGACGCCGAGAACCTGGGCTCGATCGCGCGCTCGGCGGTGGCCCTCGGCGTCGACGGGCTGCTGCTGGACCCGCGCTGCGCCGACCCGCTGTACCGCCGGTCGGTGCGGGTCTCGATGGGGCACGTGCTCTCGCTGCCGTTCGCCGTCCTGCCCGACTGGCCGGCTGGGCTCGCGCGGCTGCACGAAGCGGGCTACCTCACCGTCGCGCTCACCCCGGCGGCCGACGCGGTGGACCTCGGCGACGTCGACCCGCGGGCGCACCCGCGCACCGCCGTGCTGCTGGGCGCCGAGGGGCCGGGTCTCACGCCGGAGGCGCAGCGGACGGCGCGGGTGCGGGCCCGCATCCCGATGCGCACCGGGGTCGACTCCCTCGGTGTGGCCGCCGCCGCGGCGGTGGCCTTCGCCACCCTGCGCTAGTCAGCCGCGCAGCGAGAACCGGGCCAGCATCGCGCGGGCCTCCTCGGCGTGCGAGGGGTGGCACATCACGTCGTACCGGCTGGCGACGATCTTGCTGGTGCTGGTGAAGTCGCGCTTGCCGCGGGTGGCGGCGTACCCCATGCCGCCGAAGGCGGCGCCGAAGGCCAGACCGATGAGCAGGCCGGTCAGCACCGACCCGATCCAGCTGGTCCCGTCGGGCGCGAAGATGCCCAGCAGGAGGCCGACGAACAGACCCCACCAGGCGCCGGCCGCGGCGCCTGCGGCGACCGCCCGGCCCGTCGTCATGCGGCCGGTCACCGTCTCGACCATGCGCAGGTCGCTCCCGATGATCGTCACGTTCTCGACCGCGAACTTCTCGTCGGAGAGGTAGTCGACGGCGGCCTGCGCCCGCTCGTAGCTGTCGTAGGAACCGACCTGCACGCCGCCCAGCGGCATCGACACCGAAGCACTCATGCCGGAGCGACTACCCAGTCCTGCCGGCTGTTCCACGTGCGGTTGGTCAGCGGTTGCGGCGGACCCCGAAGACGATGTCCTCCCACGCCGGGATGCGGGCGCGCGGGTCCTCGTCGCCGTCCTCGTCGGTGCTCTGCCCCCGGCCGAGCACCACGGTGTCGTGCTCGGCGACCTCGTCGAGCAGGGTGGCCAGCGCCTCGTCGTCGGCCGGGGTCCCGTCGGGGGCGTGCACGTCGCGCACGGGCGCGTCGTCCTCCCCGGCCGGGGCGGGGGGCGGCTCCGGGCTGCGCACCACCGAGACCGGCCGGTTGCGGGCGGCCGGCGAGGGCAGGCCGGCCGGCACCTCGGGCACGACCCGCACCAGGCGGGTGCCCTCGGCGAAGTCCGCCGTCGCGGCGTCCCCCGGGGAGACCGTGCGGGACTGCAGGTCGAAGTTCCAGCGCGCGGTGCCGGACTTGGCCCCTGCGCGCCACGCGCCGGTGACCACCCAGGTGCCCTCGTCGTCCCGGTGGGCGTCCCACGCGACGGCGTCGATGTCGGTGTCGATGAGCCGCAGCCGTTCGACCATGAAGTGCTGGAGCACCGCCCCCGGTGCCCCGTCGGTGAGCCGGACCCGCGCCTCGCGGGCCTGGGTGGCCACGCGCTCCCGTTCCTGCAGCACGGGGTGGGCGAAACGCATGATCCGCTCCACCCGGGCACCCGTGGCGGCGGCGACCTGCTCGGGGGTCTCCCCGGCGCGGATGCGGGACTGGATCACCCGGGGCGGGAGCTCGCTGCCGGAGTCGACGTCGATCTGGGTCAGCCGGCGGGCGTCCCCGCGGGCCGCCGCACGGACGCGCTCGTCGATCGGGAGCTCGAACCGCTCGCCGTCGGGGCTGTCGGGGCCGTCCGCGACGAGGACGAGGCTCTTCCCGTCGTCGGAGAGCGCCACGAGGCGCAGTGTGCGCATGGGCGACCTCCTGCAGCCGGCGCGGTGGGTCCGGACGCCGATCCCGGTCCCCGAGGTTATCGGGATCGGGCGCGAGCGGCGCGCAGGCGCACCGGCGTGGCGCGTCTGCGGCGGGGAGCGGCGGGTTCCCCCGGGGGAGGGGTGCGGACGACGTCGTCGCACGCCGATGTCAGCACTGACACACGCCCGAAACGCGCGACCGCCACAGTGGGCGGCTCGCCGGCGGCGCCGCACCGAGCCGAGGAGGAGCGATGGCCAGCCCCGTGACCGACCAGTGGACGGCCGCGCCCGCGGGATGCGCCGCCCTGGAGCTCCTGGCGCCCCCGGAGGTGCTGCCGGCGCGGGTCCGCCGCGCCATCGCAGGGATCGCCGGGGCCACCGCGGCCTGGTGCCCGGCGCCGGCCCCGGACGGCCGCCGCGTCGCCTACGTCACCGACCGATCGGGGCTGCCCCGGCTGGAGGTGGCCGCGCTGGACGGCCGGACCTCGCCGGTCCAGGTGTCCGGCACCGACCAGGAGGTGATCTCCGCCGCCTGGTCGCCCGACGGCGCGCGGCTGGCCTACCTGGTCAGCCCCGGCGGGTCCATCTGCGCCGAACTGCACGTCGTCCGCCCCGACGGCACGGATCGCCGGCTGGTGGCCGGTGCCGATCCACGTGCGGCGGTCTTCGCCGGCTGCTGGGTGGGGCCGCGGCACTACGCCTGCTCGATCGCCCCGGGCAGCGGACCGGACGCCGACGTGGTCCTGGTCGACGTGGTCACCGGAGAGCAGCGCACGCTGGCCTCCGGCGGCTTCCTCGTCGTCACCGCCGTCTCCGCCGACCACCGCACCGTCCTCGCCCGGCGCGGCCCGCGCGCCTACCGGCACATCGTGGTCATCGACGTCGCCACGGGCATCCAGCGGCGGGTCCTCCCCCTGGACGCCCCCGGCGGCATCGCCTCCGAGGACGGCCGGTTCACCGACGACGGGGCCACCGTGCACGTCCGTGCCGCGCTGCCCGGGCCGCCCGGGGCCGATCGCGCCGGCCTGGTCGCCGTCCCCCTGACCGACGGGGTGCCCGGACCCGGCCGGACGGTCCTGCAGCGCGCCGACGCCGACCTCGACGGGTACGCGGTGCGCCCGGACGGCACGGTGCTCGCGGTGTGGAACGCCGACGGGGTGAGCCAGCTGTGGCTGCACGCCAGGGCCGACGGGGCCGTGGTGCGGCGGATCGAGCTCCCCCGACCGGTGCTGTCGGGGTGGGCGCCGGCCGCCGACGGCGACGCGCTGATCGCCGAGCTGTCCGGGCCGCGCGCCCCCCGGGGGCTGTGGCGGGTGCCGCTCGACGGCGCGGGCGCACCCGAACCGCTCGCCTGCTCGCCCACCAGCCCGGAGGTGCCGGGCGTGGTCGAGCCGGTGCGCCACGAGTACCTCGCCCCGGACGGCGTCCGGCTCTCCGGCTGGCTGTACGTGCCCGAGGGCACCCGCGGCCCCAACCGCACGGTGGTCAGCTTCCACGGCGGACCGGAGGGGCAGGCGCGGCCGAACTGGTCGCCGATCACGCAGAGCATGGTGGCCGCGGGGCTCACGGTCTTCGCCCCGAACGTGCGCGGCTCGGGCGGGTTCGGGCGGGCCTTCATGACCGCCGACGACGGGCCCGCGCGCGAGTCCTCGTTCGCCGACGTCCGGACGACGGTGGACGAGCTGGTGACCGCGGGCATCGCGGCGCCCGGCCGGGTCGGCGCCCACGGCTGGTCCTACGGCGGGTACCTCACCCTCGTCGCCCTCACCCGGTGGCCCGAGCTCTTCGCGGCCGGCACCTCGCTGGCCGGGATGAGCGACCTGCGCACCTTCTTCGCCGGCACCGAGCCGTGGATGGCCGCGGCCTCGGTGACCGAGTACGGCGACCCGGTCGCCGACCGCGAGATGCTGGCCGCCCTCTCGCCGATGACGGCCCTGGACCGGCTCACCGCGCCGGTGCTCCTCGTGCACGGGGACCGCGACACGAACGTGCCGGTGGCCGAGTCGGTGCAGGCGCACCAGGCGCTGCAGGCGCGCGGTGCGCGCGCCGACCTGCTGCTCTTCGCCGGCGAGGGGCACGCCATCGTCGGCCGGGAGCACCTGGTCGAACTGGGCGAGCGGCTCGCCGCCTGGTTCGATCGGTGGCTGTGAGCGGGGAACTCTTCGCCGGTTACCCCACCGCCCGCAGCGACGAGGCCGTCGCTGCCGACGGCCGGCTGCGCGACGGGTGGGCCGGGCCGATCGCTGCCCTGGAGCGCCTCGGGGCGACCGGGCTGGCGGCCGCCGAGGCGGAGCTGCGGCTCCGGCGGCAGGAACGCGGCGTCGTCGTCGGCACGTGGGTGGACGGCCGGCAGCAGTTGCGCCCGGTGCCCCTGGACCCCGTCCCACGGCTGGTCGACGCCGGCACGTGGCGGACGCTGTCGGCCGGGATGGCGCAGCGGCACCGGGCGCTGAACGCCTTCCTCGCCGACGCCTACCGCCCGGCCGGGCGCCGGCGCGGCGACCCCGACCGCGCGGCCGAGATCGTCCGGGCCGGTGCGCTGCCCGAGTGGGCCGTGACGCACGGGCCGGGCCGGGATCCGGACGCCGTCGCCCGCGCGTGGCGGGGTCAGCCTCGCGCGACCGTCGCCGCGGCCGACCTCGTCCGCACCGACGACGACCGCTGGGTGGTGCTCCGCGACGACCTGCGGGTGCCGTCCGGCATCGGGTACGCGCTCGCCGACCGGGACTCCGCCCGCGCCGCGCTGCCGGAGCTGTTCGCCGGTGCCGGGGAGCGGCTGCGGGAACCGGGGGACGCCGTTCCGCTGCTGGCCGGTGCACTGGCGGCCGCCGCCCCGCCGGCGGTGCCCGGGGCGCCGCGGATCGCGGTGCTCACCCAGGGCGAGAACGACGGGTCCTGGTTCGAGCACCGGCTGCTGGCCGACGCCCTCGACGCCCCGCTGGTGCGGGCCGGTGACCTGTGGCCGCGCGCCGACGGGGGAGTGGAGGTCGCCGTCGACGGGGGCCGGGTACCGGTCGACGTGCTCTACCGGCGCTTCGACGACGCGCTGCTCGGCGCCTACCCCACCGGCGCGGGCGTCCCGCTCGGGCTGGCGCTCACCGAAGCGGTGCGGGCCGGGCGGCTCGGGCTGGCCAACGTGCCCGGCAACGGGGTGGCCGACGACGCGGCAGGCTACGCCTGGGTCCCGGCCATGATCCGCTTCTACCTCGGCGAGGAGCCGCTGCTGGGCTCGGCGCGGACGTGGGTGCTCGCCGACCCCGCGGCGTGGGCGGAGGTCGCCGACCGGCTGCCGGAGCTGGAGGTCGAGTCGGTCGCCGGGTACGGCGGCCGGCAGGTGGTGCTCGGCCCGGCCTGCTCGGCGGCGGAGCTCGCTGCGCTGCGGGCCGAGATCGCCGCCGCCCCGCACCGGTTCGTGGCCCGGGAGCCGCTGGCCGCCTCGACGGCGCCGACGCTGGTCGACGGGTGCCTGCGTCCCCGGCCGGTGGAGCTGCGGCTGTTCTCCGTGGCCGGCGAGACCACCGCCACCCTGCCGCTCGCCCTGACCCGGGTGGCCCGGGACGACCGGCCGGGGGAGCTCGACCGGGCGAGCAAGGACACCTGGCTGCTCCGCTGAGGAGCTCCGCGGTCAGGCGGCCGGCTGCAGCGCCGACCGGATCCGCACGGTCGTCCCCTCGGGGCCCGGGACGGCGGTGACCTCGGCGACCGCGCTCATCAGCGTGGAGCCGCGGCCGCGGTCCATGCTCGGCACCCGCTCCCGCCACTGGCCGTGGTCGCGGACCGTGATCTCCACCGCGCCGTCCCCGACGACGGCGGTGACCTCGACGACGGGCCGGGTCGGCTCCTGAGCGTGCTCGATCGCGTTGCTGGCCGCCTCGCAGGCCGCCAGGAGCAGGTCGTAGGACTGGTCGGCGCCGACCCCGGCGTCGGCCAGGAGGCCGCGGAGCCGGCGGCGGATCACCGGGATCGAGGAGAGGACCGACGGCAGCTGCCAGTGCGCCCGGTTCCGGGCGCCGTCGGGGCCGGTCGACGGCTGCGGACCCGGGTCCGACGCCGGCGCCGGCCGGCCCACCGGCGTGGCCACCAGCGGCGCGGGCAGCGGGGAGGTGGCCGGCCGGGGCGGCTCGCCGACCTCCCGCGTCGTTGCCGGGGTCACGGCGCGACCGGCCGCCCGCTCGAGCACCACCCGTACCCGGGCGAGCAGCTCCGCGGCGCGGAACGGCTTGGCCAGGTAGTCGTCGGCGCCGGCCTCCAGGCCCTCGACCGAGGCGTCCTGCCCGGCGCGGGCCGTCAACATGATCACCGGGATGTCCCGGGTGGCCGGGTCCCCGCGCAGCGCCCGGAGCAGCTCGAAGCCGTCGACGCGCGGCATCATCACGTCGGTCAGCACGAGGGCCGGCCGCTGCTCGGCCACCGCGGCGAGCGCCTCCTGCCCGTCGGCCGCCGTGCGCACCGCCCAGTGCGGCCGCAGCAGGCGGTCGAGGTAGCCGCGCATGTCCGCGTTGTCGTCCACCACCAGGACCGCAGTGGCGTCCGCCGCGCCGGGAGCCCGGTCGGCCGGGCGCGAGACCTCCCGCTCCCAGCCCTCGGCCTCGCCGTGGGCGGCCTCCGACGGGACGGCCGCAGGACCGTCGACGACGGCGTCGGGGGCGCCGAACGGCAGGGCGACGGTGAACGTGCTGCCCCGCCCCGGCTCGCTGGTCACCGTCACCGTGCCGCCGTGCAGGGCGGCGAGCTCCTGCACCAGCGCCAGGCCGATGCCGGTGCCCTCCCGCGTGCGGGCGGTCGCGCCCGACACCCGGTGGAAACGCTGGAACAGGTGCGGCAGCTCCTCGGCGACGATGCCCACGCCGGTGTCGGCGACGGTGAGCTCGAAGCCGTCGCCGGTGCCGCGCACAGCCACGTCGATGCCGCCGACGAAGGTGTACTTCACCGCGTTGGCCAGCAGGTTGACGACGATCTTCTCCCACATCCGGGGGTCGACGTAGGCCGGGCGGTGCAGGGGCGGGCAGGCGACGGTGAGGCGCAGCCCGGCCCGCTCGGCGGCCGACCGGAAGATGCCGGCGAGCTCGGCGGTGAACGCCGGGACGTCGGTCTCCACGCGGACCGGGGTGGCCCGCCCGGCCTCGATGCCGGCGAAGTCCAGCAGGTCGTTGACCAGCCGCTGCAGGCGCTGCCCGTTGCGCAGCGCCAGGGAGAGCTGCTCGCGGACGTCGTCGCCCAACGGCGGGTCGGTGTTCTCCAGGACGTCGCCGATCGGGCCCAGCAGCAGCGTGAGCGGCGTGCGCAGCTCGTGGCTGACGTCGGCGAAGAAGGTGGTCTTCGCGCGGTCGAGCTCGGCGAGCGACTCGGCCCGCCGACGCTCGTCCTCGAACGCCCGGATGGTGGCCAGCGCGCCGGTGAACTGGCCGGCCACCAGCTGGTGGAAGGCCTGGTAGTCGGCGTCCACGGCCCGGTTGGGCGAGGTGCCGAGGACCAGCAGGCCTGCCGGCTCGGCGTCGTGGCCGGACGCCAGCGGCAGCACCACCGCGTCGGTCACCGGGTCGTCCCAGGGACCGCCGGTCAGCCCCAGGGAGGCGACCGGCGGTAGTGCCGCGCCGGCGTCGGCGACCGCGGGCAGGAGCGCGGCGTCGACCCCGGTCGTCGCCACGCGGGCGAAGGTGCCCTCGTCGGTGGCGAGGTAGACGGCGGCGAAGGGGATGTCGAGCGGGTTCGAGCGCAGGGCCGCGCACATGGTCGCGACCGTCTGCCGCTCGTCGGCGAGCTGCGTGCCCGCCACCGACAGCGTGTGCAGCAACTGCTGGCGGCGGGCGGCGAGCAGCTCACCGGTGACCTCCGTGCAGACGGCGTGGATGCCGGCGACCCCGCCGTCGTCGTCGAAGGCCGGCGCGTGGGAGACGGTGAAGTAGGTCTCCTCCCGGTATCCGGTGCGTTCGAGGAGCAGCAGCAGCCCCGGCAGCCAGGAGGCCTCGCGCGTGGCCATCGCGTGCTCGATCGGGGGCCCGAGCGCGTGCCAGCCCTCGGCGAGGGTCTGCCGGATGTCCTGGCCGATCGCCGGGTGCTTCGCGCCGATGAGGGGCGCGTAGGCGTCGTTGTAGAACTGCAGGAAGTCCGGGCCCCAGGTCAGCACCATCGGGAACCTGGACACCAGCACCGTGCGCACGGCGAAACGCAGGCTGGCCGGCCAGCCGGCCACGGGGCCGAGCGGGGTGCTCGCCCAGTCGAGGCCGGCCATGATCCGGCCGGCCTCGCCCCCGGCGGCGAACAGGTCGCCGATCCCGGGGCCCGACGGGACATCGGGGCCCACACTCACCTCCCGCCTACGGACCTTCACCTCGGAACTGCCCACTGCGGCCCCCTGCAGGGACCCACCGCGAGCGTGCGAGCGGTGGGCGGCAGGGGGCCCTTCTTCAGAGCCGCTCGGTCACGTAGTCGATGCAGGCCGTCAGCGCCGTCACGTCGTCGGGGTCCACGGCGGGGAACATGCCGACGCGCAGCTGGTTGCGGCCGAGCCCGCGGTACGGCTCCACGTCGACGATGCCGTTGGCGCGCAGGGTCGTCGCCAGGGCGGCAGCGTCGACGGAGTCGGCGAAGTCGACGGTTCCGACGACGAAGCTGCGGTGCTCGGGGTGGGGGACGAACGGGGTCGCGTACGGCGACTGCTCCGCCCAGCCGTAGAGCCGCGTGGCGGACTCGCGGCTGCGCGCGACGGTGCCGGAGAGGCCGCCGAGGGAGAGCATCCAGTCGAGCTGGTCCGCCAGCAGGAACAGGGTGGCGACCGCGGGGGTGTTGTAGGTCTGGTCCCTGGTGGAGTTGTCGACGGCGATCGACAGGTCCAGGAAGCCGGGCACCCAGCGGCCCGCGGCCTTGATCTCGGCGATCCGCTGCAGCGCGTCGGCCGACATCAGGGCCACCCAGAGCCCGCCGTCGGCGGCGAAGGACTTCTGCGGGGCGAAGTAGTAGACGTCGGTCTGCGAGACGTCGACGGGCAGGCCGCCGGCGCCGGAGGTGGCGTCGATGAGGACGAGGGCGTCCTCGGTGCCGTGCGGGCGCGAGATCGGGGCCATGACGCCCGTCGAGGTCTCGTTGTGCGCCCAGGCGTAGGTGTCGACGCCCTCGGTGGCGGTCGGCAGCGCCAGCGACCCCGGCTCGGCCGTCACGACCACCGGGTCGCCGAGGAACGGTGCCCGCACCGCCGCGGAGGCGAACTTGGCGGAGAACTCCCCGTAGGTGCCGAAGGCGGCGCGGTCGCGGACGAGCCCGAACAGCGCCGCGTCCCAGAATGCGGTCGTCCCGCCGTTGCCGAGCACCACCTCGTAGCCGTCGGGCAGGTCGAACAGCGTGGTCAGCCCCTCGCGGACCCGCCGCACGAGGTTCTTCACCGGCGGCTGCCGGTGGGAGGTGCCCATGATCGCCGCCCCGTCACCGGCGAGGGCGCGCAACGCCTCGGGGCGCACCTTCGACGGACCGCACCCGAACCGGCCGTCGGCGGGCAGGAGTGCGGCGGGGATGGTGATGCTCATCCGGGGAGGGCCTTCCGGTCGTGCGGGTCGGGCGGCCCCGCCGCGCGCCCCCACCGCGGGCGTGCGCGGTGGGGGCAGCGGGGTCCTCGCTCAGGCCAGCTGGGCGGCCGAGGGGTTGATGGTGTCCCAGCCCTCGACGGCCTCGGGCTTGCGGGGCTCGGGGCCGACGTAGCGGGCCGACGGGCGCACCAGGCGACCGGTGTTCTTCTGCTCCAGGATGTGCGCGCACCAGCCGGCGGTGCGGGCACAGGTGAACATCGAGGTGAACATGTGGCTGGGCACCTCGGCGAAGTCCAGGACGATGGCCGCCCAGAACTCCACGTTCGTCTCGACCGGCCGGTCGGGACGCCGCTCCCGCAGCTCCTTGAGGGCGGCGTTCTCCAGCGCGAGGGCCGCCTCGAAGCGCGGCGCACCCAGCTCCTGGGCCGAGCGGCGCAGCACCCGGGCGCGCGGGTCCTCGGCGCGGTAGACCCGGTGGCCGAAGCCCATCAACCGCTCCTTGCGGTCGAGCAGGTCCTTGACGTACTTCTCCGCGTCGCCGGTCTTCTCGACCTCGTCGAGCATGTGCAGCACCCGGGAGGGGGCGCCGCCGTGCAGCGGCCCGGACATCGCGCCGATCGCGCCGGACATGGCGGCGGCGACGTCGGCGCCGGTGGAGGCGATGACCCGGGCGGTGAACGTCGAGGCGTTCATGCCGTGCTCGGCGGCCGAGGTCCAGTAGGCGTCCACAGCGGCCACGTGGCGGGGGTCGGGCTCGCCGCGCCAGCGGACCATGAAGCGCTCGACGATGGTCGAGGCCTCGTCGACCCGGCTCTGCGGAACGGCGGGGGTGCCGATGCCGCGGGCGGACTGGGCGACGTAGGACAGCGCCATGACGGCGGCGCGGGCCAGCTGCTCGCGAGCGGTCTCGCTGTCGATGTCCAGCAGCGGGCGGTAGCCCCAGAACGGGGCGAGCATCGCCAGGGCGGCCTGGACGTCGACGCGCACGTCGCCGCTGTGCACCGGGATGGGGAACGGCTCGGCCGGCGGCAGGCCGGGGCCGAACTTGCCGTCGACCAGCAGCGCCCAGACGTTGCCGAACGTGACCTTGCCGACCAGGTCCTCGATGTCGACGCCGCGATAGCGCAGCGCGCCGCCGTCCTTGTCCGGTTCGGCGATCTCCGTCTCGAAGGCGATGACGCCTTCCAGGCCGGGTACGAAGTCGTCGGCCATCTCGCAAGCTCCTCTGCGCGTGGACCCACGTGCGCGCAGGACACGGCGCACGATTGCCAGCCGACCCTAGGCCGTCGGCCCCGTCCTGGCACACGGGGGGCGCGGTGGACGCCCTCCCGAGCCGACCCGCGCCGCCGGTGTCAGCATGGCGGCGTGCCCGACCTGACCCGCATGCGCAACGACTACACGCTCGGGCGGCTGCGCGAGGACGAGCTCGCCGCCACCTGGGTCGAGCAGTTCGACCGCTGGTTCGCCGACGCCGTCGCCGCGGACCTCCCGGAGCCCAACGCCGTCGTGGTCGCGACCGCCGACGCCGACGGCGCCCCGGATGCCCGGATCGTGCTGATGAAGGGCTACGACACCGACGGGATCGTGTTCGGCACCAGCTACGCCTCGGCCAAGGGCGCGCAGCTGGCGGTCAACCCCCGCGCGGCGCTGGTCTTCCCGTGGCACGCGCTGCAGCGGCAGGTGCGGGTGGCCGGTCGGGTGGAACGGATCGGCGATGCCGCCTCCGATGCGCTGTGGGACCCGCGGCCACGCGGCTCGCAGCTGGCGGCGGCGGCCTCGGTGCAGTCGACCGTCGTCGACTCCCGGCACGAGCTCGAGGAGCGGGTGCGGCTGCTGGACCAGCAGACGCCGGAGGGGAAGCTGCCCCGCCCCGCGGCGTGGGGCGGCTACCGGGTGGTGCCCGAACGGGTCGAGTTCTGGCAGGGCGGTGGGGACCGGTTGCACGACCGGCTGCGGTTCGTCCGCGACACGGCGGAGGGCGGGGGCTGGATCGTCCAGCGGCTCGCCCCGTGAGCGGGCCGCCCGGGCCGGTCGACCCGGTCGAACCGGACCGGGCGGTGGTGGAGCCGGTGCCCGAGCCGGTGCGGCGGCGCGGGTGGGCGGTGGACACCACGCCGCTGCGCGTCCCGGCCTACCGCCGGCTCTTCGGCGGTGTCGCGGCCACGATGATCGGCCAGCAGATGACGCTGGTCGCCGTCCCCTACCAGGTCTACGAGCTCACCGGCCGGTCGCTGTTCGTCGGGCTCACCTCGCTGGTCGCGCTGGTACCGCTCGTGGTGTTCGGGCTCCTCGGCGGTGCGATCGCCGACGTCGTCGACCGGCGGACGCTGATGCTCGTCACCTCGACGGGCGCCGCGGTCACGAGCGCTCTGCTGGCCCTCCAGGCGCTGCTGCCCGGCGGCGGGAACCTCGTGCTGCTGTGGGTGCTCACCGCGTTCGTCTCCGGCTTCGCGGCGGTCAACCAGCCGGCGCGCAGCGCCGCCATCCCCGCGCTGGTGGGCACCGCGCTGGTGCCGGCCGCGAACGCCCTGGCGATGACGGTGCGCCAGGCAGGCGTCATCGCCGGTCCGCTGCTCGCCGGGGTCCTGATCGGTCAGGGGGAGCTGTTCCTCGCCTACCTGGTGGACGCGCTGGGCTTCCTGGTCGCCGCGCTGCTGCTGCGCGGCCTGCCCGCGCTGCCGCCCGGCGGCCGGGCCCGCCGGCTGCGGCTGGGCGCCGCGGTGCGCGGCGTGGGGGAGGGGTTCGCCTTCCTGCGCACCCAGCCGGTGCTGCTGATGACGTTCGTCGTCGACATCATCGCGATGCTGTTCGCCTGGCCCAACGCGGTCTTCCCGGAGCTCTCGGCCGAGCGGTTCGCCGACTCGCCGAACGCGCTGGGGTGGCTCTTCGCCGGGGTGTCGGTCGGCGCGCTCGCCATGGGGCTGACCTCGGGGTGGGTGTCGCGGGTCGATCGGCAGGGAGCGGTCGTCCTGGGCGCCATCGCCGTCTGGGGAGGGGCGGTGATCGGGTTCGGGCTGGCGCCGTCGCTGTGGCTCGCCGTGCTGTTCCTCGCCGTCGCCGGCGCGGGGGACATGGTGAGCGCGGTGCTGCGCTCGTCGATGCTGCAGCTGGCGGCGCCCGACGAGATGCGCGGCCGGATGCAGGGCGTGTTCCTCGTCGTCGTCGCCGGTGGCCCGCGGCTGGGCGACCTGCGGGCCGGGGCGCTCGCGAGCGCGGCGTCGGTGACGGTGGCGATGGTCTCCGGCGGCATCGTGGTGGTGCTGGCGATGGCCGCCGTCGCGCTCCTGGTGCCCTCGTTCTGGCTGTTCCGCGCCTCGCGCTCCGGCGTCGAGCGCACCCGCTGACGGCCCGGGGCCCGGCCGGGCTCGCCCGCCCCCGAGAGTGGCGAGGCCGGCCGGGCGCTGGGAGGCATAACCAGCACCGGCGGTCCCTACTCGCCGGTAGTCCTCTCTGTGGGATCAGGCCAGCGCACCGGCGACCGTCCGCAGGTCGGCGACCAGGGCGTCGTAGGCAGCGGCGCGCGCCTCGTCCGGGGTGCGCAGGACCGCCGAGGGGTGCGTGGTGGCGAGGATCCAGGTCTGGTGCGGCGCGTCCTCGTCGTCGTCCTCCGTCGCCGCCGGGGCGCCCGGTGGTGCCCAGGGCAGCAGCTGCCCGTGGTCGCGGGTGATCCGGAAGGACGGCGAGATGAGCCCCTTGGCCGCCGTCGCACCCAGCGCGACGACGACCTCGGGCTTCAGCACGGCGAGCTCCGCCTCCAGCCACGGCCGGCAGGCCCGAAGGTGCTCGGGCCGGGGTGTCTGGTGGATGCGCCGCTTGCCCTTCACGGTGTGCGAGAAGTGCTTCACCGAGTTCGTGACGTAGCTGTCGCGCCGGTCGATGCCGGCGTCGGCCAGCGCCTTGTCCAGCAGCCGGCCGGCCGGACCGACGAACGGCTCGCCCCGCCGGTCCTCCTGGTCGCCCGGCTGCTCGCCGACGAAGACCACGCGGGCGGTCTCGGGCCCCTCCCCGAACACGGTCTGGGTGGTGTCCTGCCACAGCTCGCAGGCCCGGCAGCCCGCCGCCGCCGACCGCAGCTGCTCCAGGCCCACCCCGGTGGGTGGCCGCGCCACGCCGTCGCGCTCGCTCATCCACCGATCAGACCGCACCCTCCCGGCCGTCGCGAGATGAACTCTCGGGGTCCCGACGTCGCGCCCGCGAGTCGATCACCCTGGCGTGATCATGAGCTCGGCTACGGTTTCCGGCGGACGTGCCCAACGGCAGGAGGAACAGGTGCTCGAGTTCGACGGGCTGCAGAAAAGTTTCGGGGACGTCCGCGTCCTCGACGGCGTGGGCTTCACGGTGGCGCCGGGATCGATGTTCGGTTTCTGCGGCTCCAACGGTGCGGGAAAGACGACGACCATGCGCGTGGCCATGGGGCTGGTCCGGCCCGACGCCGGGGAGGTGCGCTGGCAGGGACGCCCGCTCGACCAGGAGTCCCGGCGCCGCGTCGGCTACATGCCGGAGGAGCGCGGGCTCTACCCGAAGATGAAGGTCGGCGAGCAGATCGCCTACTTCGCCCGCCTGCACGGCATGGACTCCGCCGCGGCCACGCACGCGGCCGGCGAGTGGGTGGAGCGGCTCGGGCTGGGGCCGCGCAGCGGCGACGCCGTCGAGAAACTGTCGCTGGGCAACCAGCAGCGGGTGCAGCTGGCCGCCGCGCTGGTGAGCCGGCCCGAGGTGCTCATCCTCGACGAGCCGTTCTCCGGCCTGGACCCCATCGGCGTGGACTCGCTGGCCGAGGCCCTGCTGGACCAGGCCCGCGCGGGCGTCCCGGTGGTCTTCTCCAGCCACCAGCTGGACCTGGTCGAGCGGCTCTGCGACTCGGTCGGCATCCTCGCCCGCGGGCGGATGGTCGCCACCGGGACCGTCGACGAGCTCCGCCGGCGCGAGGCCGGCCGGCTGCTGCGCGTCGTGGTGCCCGACGCCGCGCCGGGGTGGGCCGCGGCGCTCCCCGGCGTCCGGGTGGTCTCCGAGCAGGCCGGTGACACGCTGCTGGAGCTCGCGTCGGACGCCGACGACCAGGCGGTCCTGGCCGCCGCGCTGCACACCGGCCGGGTCACCCACTTCGCCTGGCAGCAGCCCACACTCGTCGAACTCTTCCGCGGGGCGGTCGCCGCCCCCAGCGCCCAGGAGGTGGCGGCGTGAGCCCGTCGCGTACGCCCGGCAGCGCGGGACTCGTGCGGCTCGTCGCCGCACGCGAGGTCTCCGCCCGCATCCGGGACAAGAACTTCATCATCAGCTCGGTCGTGATCCTGGTGCTGCTGCTCGGCACGCTGGGCATGCAGGTGGCGCTCGGCTCCGGCGGCGACGCCACCCGGATCGGGATGGTCGGCGGGGGCGCCGGGCTGGAGCAGACGCTGGAGGCCCAGGGCGAGGCGCTCGACGTCGACGTCACGGTGGTCGCCCTCGACGACGAGGCCGCCGCCCGCACGGCGATCGAGGAGGGCGACGTCGACGGCGTGCTGCTGGCCGAGGGCGGGGGTGAGCCCGAGCTGCTGGTCGAGCAGTCGGCCGGCGGAACGCTGCAGTCGGTCGTCCAGGGCGCGGTCACACAGCTGGCGCTGGCCGAGCAGCTGGCGGCCGCCGGGGTCGACGACCTCGTCGTGCCCGAGGTGGCGGTGACGCCGCTGGACCCGGACGCCGACCAGGACGGCCAGCGCATCGGCATGGCGATCATCGGCGTCGCGCTGCTCTACGGGCTGCTCATCCTCTTCGGCCAGTTCGTCGCCCAGGGCGTCGTCGAGGAGAAGGCCAGCCGGGTGGTGGAGCTGCTGCTGGCGACCATGCGGCCGTGGCAGCTGCTGGCCGGGAAGATCATCGGCCTGGGACTGCTCGGGCTGGCGCAGATCGTGCTCATCGTGGTCGTCGGGGTCGCCGGGGCGCTGGCCCTCGACATCGTCGACATCCCCGGAGAGCTCATCGGCACGGCCGTCGCCGTCGTCGCCTGGTTCGTGCTCGCGTACGCGTTCTACGCGGCGATCTTCGCGGTGACCGCCTCGCTGGTCAGCCGGCAGGAGGACCTCAACACCGTGGTGATGCCCACGATCATGGTGCTGGTGGTCGCCTTCGTCGTCGGCATCCAGGCCGCCGCGGAGCCCGACGGCACCCTGGCGGTCGTCACGTCCTACATCCCCGGGCTGTCCCCGCTGGTGATGCCGGTGCGGCAGGCCGCGGGCAGCGTGGCCGTCTGGGAGATCGTGCTGTCGGCCGCCCTGATGGTCGCGGCCATCGTCCTGGTGGTCCGGCTCGGCGGTCGGGTGTACGCCGCGGCGCTGCTGCGCACGGGCGGGAAGATCACGATGCGGGAGGCGCTGAAGGCCGAGCGGGTGTGACCACCTGGCGCGGGTCGGTTCGCCCCGGCCCGCGCCGGGTAGCCGCGCGGCATGGTGATGCAGCTGGGCTACACGATGATGACCGAGCAGGCCGGGCCGAAGGACCTGGTCGGCCACGTGGTGGGCGCCGAGGAGGTCGGCTTCGACTTCGCCGTCAGCAGCGACCACTACTTCCCGTGGCTGGACGAGATGGGCCACTCGCCCAACGCGTGGGTGACCCTCGGGGCCGCCGCGCAGGCCACCAGCCGGATCCCGCTGATGACCTACGTGACCTGCCCGAGCTTCCGCTACCACCCGGTGGTCGTGGCGCAGCAGGCGGCGACCCTGCAGATCCTCTCCGGCGGCCGCTTCACCCTCGGACTGGGGGCGGGGGAGAACCTCAACGAGCACGTCGTGGGCGCCGGCTGGCCACCGGCCGACGTCCGGCACGAGATGATCATGGAAGCGCTGCAGATCATCCGCGACCTGTTCGACGGGGAGGGCTACACCAACTTCCGCGGTGAGCACTTCGACGTCGAGTCGGCCAAGCTCTGGGACCTGCCGGAGAAGCGCGTGCCCATCGGCTTCGCGGCCGGCGGGAAGCAGGCGGCCACCATCGCCGGCGAGCTGGCCGACGTGCTGGTCGCGACCGATCCGCTGTCGGAGCTGGTCGAGGCGTTCGAGGCCGCCGGGGGCGCGGGCAAGCCGAAGATCGCCCAGATGCCGATCAGCTACGGCACCGACAAGGCCGCCGCCGTCACCCGGGCGCACAGCCTCTTCCGCTGGTTCGGCCTGGGCTGGAAGGTCAACTCGGAGCTGCCCGGTCCGTCGGCGTTCGACGCGGCGACCTCGTTCGTCCGCGAGGAGGACGTCGAGGGCAGCATCCCGTGCGGGGACGACGTCGGCGCGGTGATCGAGGCCGCGAAGGAGTACGCCGACGCCGGGTTCACCCACCTGGCCCTGGTCCAGATCGGCGGGGACCAGCAGGAGCCCTACCTGGAGTGGGTGCGCAGCTCGCTGATGCCGGCCTGGCGGGAGGCGTTCGGCAGCTGACCGGCCGGAGGGGACAGCTGATCGGGTGACCGTTCGGCCTCCGGGCCGATCCCTTGGGGTGAGGTCCGGCGGCGAGGGGGCGCGCCGGGCGCCTCCTCGCCGCGATCATCGGCGGCATGACCGAGGACCTGGACGTGCGGCTGCGGCGGCTGCTCGCCTCCGACGACGCCGACGCGCTGATCGACCTCGGCTGCGACCTGGCCGACGCCGGCCGGCAGACCGAGGCGGAGGCCTGCTTCCGCCGCGCCTTCGACCTGGGGGACTCCGTCGCCGCGTTCAACCTCGGCAACTCGCTGGCCGCCCAGCAGCGCTGGGAGGAGGCGGTCGACGCCTACGAGGTCGCCCTGCGCGGCGGCGAGGCCGACGCCTGGCGCAACCTCGGCCTGGTGCTGGAGGACCTCGGTGACCTCGCCGGCGCCATGCGCGCCTACCGGGGGGCGGCGGCCGCCGGCGACCTCGAGGGCGGGTTGCAGCTGGCCTTCCTGCTGCGGGAGCAGGGGGAGCGCGAGCAGGCCATGGCGGTGGCCGAGGAGTTCGCCGCCGCGGGTGACCAGGAGGCCGCCGCCGTCGTCGCCTGCTGGCGCTGGTGCTCGACGCTCGACCCGGCGCTGGAGGACGACCTCCGCGCCGGCCAGCATCACTTCCCGGCCGCCCGCGCGGACCTGGCGCACCTGCTGCGCGAGACCGGCCGCTCGGCCGAGGCCCGCGCGGTGCTGGAGCGCGGCGCCAAGCTCGGCGAGCAGGTGGCCTGGCTGCCGCTGGGCAACCTCTACCGCGAGGAGCTCGGCGACGAGGAGGCCGCCGAGGAGGCCTACCGCAGCGGGATCTCCGCCGGTGACGCCTACTGCCACCAGAACCTCGGCGTGCTGCTGGCCGACCGCGGGGACCTCGAGGGAGCCGTGGAGCAGTTCCGCCTGGGGGCGGCGGCCGGCGACCAGCTCGCGGCGCAGTGCCTGCGGGAGCTCGAGCACGACTAGCCTGCTGCGCCTCGCGTGGCCGGTGGGGCGCATGGGGCGGTGCAGTGGGCCCTCCGGTACGAGCCACCCGCGGTTGCCCTGGAGGAACGGCGCTCCGCTGCCGAAAGCCTCGTGCACGCGCCGGACGGGGTCGACCGTCCGGGCGGGGACGGGGAGGACATGCACGTGGACGGACGGCTGGATCGGGGGCGCCGGCTCGCCCGGGCCCTGGCCGGGGGCGCGGCCCTGCTGGCAGTGACCATCGGTGGAGGGGCCACGGGGGCCGGGGTCGCCGTCGCCGAGGAGCCGGGCGCGGACGTCGCCGTCCAGCCGTCGGAGGCGACGTCTCCCGAGGTTACGGCGGTTCCGGAGGGTCGGGGCGGCACTGCGCCGGCGGCCGTCGACCAGTGCGGCCCCTACCAGGACTACTGGAACAGCATGGACCGGCCGCCGCCGCCGCTGCCACGGGTCGTCTTCGTCTCGGCGGCCTCCTCCGCCGCCGGCCAGGTGACATTGAACTGGACCGCCGCGAAGCCCGAGGAGCACCCCGACGTCGTCTACACCTCCTACTACTTGAAGGTGGACGGCGTCGCCCGGCCCTACCTCGACGGCGGGGCCTTCACCGAGGACGTCGGTACCGGGGTCGTCACGACCACCGTCACGGGCCTGACCGAGGGTCCCCACTCCTTCGTCGTCCAGTCGATGCTGTGCGGTAACCAGAGCAACCCGCAGACCCCGCTGACCATCGCGGCCGACGGTGTCGCGACGTGGACGCCGCCCGCGCCGCCCGCGCCGCCCGCGCCGCCCGCGCCGCCCGCCCCGCCCGCGCCGGTCGCCACGCCGGCTGGCGAGCCGACCGTGCCGCCGCGGGTTCCCTCGACGTCCCTCACGCTGACGACGGACAAGGGCCTGATCACCCGGGCCTCGGCCGGCGAGCAGCTGACCGTCCTCGGTACGGGCTTCATGCCGAACTCGACGGCGAAGGTCGTCATCTACTCCGAGCCGCAGGTCCTGGCCACGGTGACCACCGACGGCAACGGCGACTTCAGCGCCCCGGTGACCATCCCGGCCGACCTGGCCGCGGGCGTGCACTCACTCGTGGCTTCCGGGTTCGCGCCGGACGGATCGGACCGGTTCCTCCGGCTGGACGTGACGGTGGCCCCGGCGGTCACCCCCGTCGTCGGTCAGCTCGCCTACACCGGCGCTGACCCGCTGCTGCCCGCGGCGCTGGGCGCCGGTGCGCTGCTGGCCGGTGGGGCACTGCTGGTCGCGGCCCGGCGCCGCAGCGCCGACGGGAGCTGAGACCCCGCAGGGACCGGCTCTCGCTACCGGCGCCCGCCCCTCGAGGGCGGGCGCCGGGACCGAGGTGGAGGCCGACACCTGCCCGTCACATCGATCCCCGATACTCGGGGTGTGTCCGAAGCCACTGTTGACGTCGCAGACCTCCGACACCACGGTGCACCCGGCACCGGTGACCGCGCGGACGACGAGCCGCTGCGCGAGGACATCCGGCTCCTGGGGCGCGTCCTCGGCGAGGTGATCGGCGAGCAGGCCGGCCCCGAGGTGCTGGAGCTGGTCGAGTCCACCCGCGTGGAGGCCTTCCGCATCCGTCGCTCGGAGGTCGACCGGGCCGAGCTCGCCCGCCGGCTCGCCGACCTGGACGTCCGCTCCGCCAACCACGTCATCCGGGCGTTCAGCCACTTCTCGCTGCTGGCCAACCTCGCCGAGGACATCCACCACGAGCGCCGCCGCCGGCACCACCGCCGCGCCGGCTCCCCGCCGCAGCAGGGCAGCCTCGCGGCGTCGTTCGCCCTGCTGGACCAGGCGGACATCCCGGGCGAGACCGTGGCCCGCGAGCTCGCCGGGGCCCTCGTCTGCCCGGTGGTCACCGCCCACCCCACCGAGGTCCGACGCAAGACCGTGTTCCAGGTGCAGCGGCAGGTGACCCAGCTGATCCGGGAACGGGACCGCGCCGGCGGCGACGTCGACCCGGCGTGGTCGGGGCAGCTGTGGCGCGCGGTGCTCACCCTCTGGCAGACGGCGCTGCTGCGGCTGTCCCGGCTGCGGCTGACCGACGAGATCGACGAGGCGCTGCGCTACTACGAGCTCTCCCTGTTCGAGGTCGTGCCGGCGATCAACGCCGAGGTGCGGCGGGCGGTCGAGCAGCGGTGGCCCGGGGCCGGGGTGCTGCGCCGGCCGATGCTGCTGCCGGGGTCCTGGATCGGTGGTGACCGCGACGGCAACCCGTTCGTCACGGGTGAGGCGCTGCGCCGGGCCACGTCCCGGCAGGCGGAGACGGCCCTGAGCCACCACCTGGCCGAGCTCGCGGCGCTGCGCAGCGAGCTGTCGATGTCCGACCGGCTGGTCACGCCCACGCCGCAGCTCTACGCACTGGCCGACGCCTCCGGCGACGACTCCCCGTTCCGGGCCGACGAGCCGTACCGGCGGGCGCTCAGCGGCATCTCGGCGCGGCTGGCGGCCACCGCCGCCCGGGTTCCGGGGGTCGTGCCGGGGGACGCGGGGTCCCTGCCCGCGCTGCCGCCCTACGCGACGCCCGACGAGCTGCGGGCCGACCTCGACATCGTCGACGCGTCGCTGCGCAGCCACGGGGCCGGGGCGCTGGCCGACGACCGGCTGCTGCGGTTGCGGGAGGCCGTGGAGGTCTTCGGGTTCCACCTGTGCGGGCTGGACCTGCGGCAGAACTCGTCGGTGCACGAGCAGGTGGTCGGCGAGCTGCTGGCCTGGGCCGGGGTGTGCGACGACTACACCGCGCTCGACGAGACCGCCCGGGTGGAGCTGCTCGCCGGGGAGCTGACGCTGCGACGTCCGCTGGTGCGTCCCGACGCGCAGCTGTCGGAGGAGGCGCGCAAGGAGCTCGACGTGCTCGTGGCCGCGGCCGAGCGGGTCGCGCTGCTGGGCCCGCGGACCATCCCGAACTACGTGATCAGCATGTGCGAGTCGGTCAGCGACGTGCTGGAGGTCGCCGTCCTGCTCAAGGAGGTCGGCCTGCTCGACCCGGCCGGACCGGAGGGGCCCACCTGCCCGGTCGGCATCTCCCCGCTGTTCGAGACGATCACCGACCTGCAGAACGCCGCCACGACGCTCGGGGCGGTGCTCGACCAGCCGCTGTACCGGGCCCTGCTGGCCAACCGGGGCGACGTGCAGGAGGTCATGCTCGGGTACTCCGACAGCAACAAGGACGGCGGCTACCTCGCCGCCAACTGGGCGCTGTACCGGGCCGAGCTCGACCTGGTGGAGCTCGCGCGCCGCGAGGGGATCCGGCTGCGGCTGTTCCACGGCCGCGGTGGCACCGTCGGCCGAGGCGGCGGCCCGAGCTACGAGGCGATCCGCGCGCAGCCCCCGGGCGCGGTGGCCGGGGCGTTGCGGATCACCGAGCAGGGCGAGGTGATCGCCGCGAAGTACGCCGACCCCGACCTCGCCCGGCGCAACCTCGAGGCGCTCGTCGCCGCCACCCTGGAGTCGACGCTGCTCGACGTCGAAGGCCTCGGCGCCGACGCCGAGGACGCCTACGCCGTGCTCGACGACCTCGCCGCCCGCGCGCAGCGGGCCTACCGGGAGCTGGTGCACGAGACGCCCGGTTTCGTGGAGTGGTTCCGGGCGGCCACCCCGATCGGTGAGCTGGCCGAGCTCAACATCGGCAGCAGGCCACCGTCGCGCAAGGCGGGCAACTCCATCGCCGACCTGCGGGCGATCCCGTGGGTGTTCAGCTGGTCGCAGACACGGATCATGCTGCCCGGCTGGTACGGCACCGGATCGGCGCTGGAGGAGTGGGTCGGGGGCTCCGCGGAGCGGCTGGAGCGGCTGCGCGAGCTGCACCGGCGGTGGCCGTTCTTCCGCACCGTGCTGTCCAACATGGGAATGGTGCTGGCCAAGACCGACCTGGAGCTCGCGGCCCGGTACGCCGAGCTGGTGCCCGACGAGGAGCTGCGGGCGCGGGTGTTCGACCGCATCACCGCCGAGCACGAGCGGACCTGCCGGATGGCGCTGGCCGTCACCGGCGACGACGACCTGCTCGCCGACAACCCGTCGCTGGCCCGGTCGATCCGGAACCGGTTCCCCTACCTGGAGCCGCTGCACCACCTGCAGGTGGAGATGCTGCGGCGCCGGCGGAGCGGCGAGGACGAAGAGCTCACCAGCCGCAACATCCAGCTGACCATCAACGGCATCGCCACCGCGCTGCGCAACAGTGGCTGAGCCGGGGCTGCGCACCGCGGCCAGCCCGGATCTGCCGGCCGCGGCGGAGGCGCTGGGGATGTCGGCGGCCGCGCTGGCCCCGGCCCTGCTCGACCCCTGGGCGCGGGTGCTGGTCGGGGACGAGGGCCAGGTGGTGCTGCTCCGCCGGCAGTGGACCGACGACGCCACCACCGCGGCCGTGGTGGTGCGCCGGGCAGGGGTGCCGCTGGACCACCCCGTGGTGCTCGCCGCCGCGGCGGGGTGGGGGTGCGACCGCGTGCGGCACCTCGCGACCGGGCGGGCGATCGACGTGCCGGGTCCACCGGCCGACGCCCCCCTGCCGCTGCGCTTCGCCCACCTGGCGGCGCTCGCGGCCACGCGGGTGGAGACCGCGGTGGCGCTCGCCCACGGCACCGGGGAGACGCGGACCAAGCGGGACGGGAGCCCTGCGCTGGCCGCCGATGCCGCCGCCCACGCCGCCGCCGTCGAGGTCCTCGGCGCGCTGGGCGTGCCGGTGCTCAGCGAGGAGAGCCGCGACACCGGGGTGGCCCCCGGCCGGCCCTGGGTGGTGCTCGACCCGCTCGACGGCACCGGCAACTTCGCCGCCGGCCTGCCGCCGTGGGCGTTCTCGGCCGCGCTGGTGCAGGAGGGCCGGCCGGTCGCCGGGCTGGTCGCCGACCTCTCCTCGGGCAGGCGGTGGGCGGCGGTCGAGGGGCACGGCGCCGTCCGGGACGGGGTGCCGGTGCGCACCCGGCCGGGTAGCACCGTCGTCGTCCCCAGCGGGCCGCGGGGCGGCGCGGTCACCGTGCCGGTGACCGCCCGCCGGGTGCGGATCACCGGGTGCACCGCCGTCGACCTGTGCCTGGTGGCCGACGGCGCGGCCGCGGCCTGGCACGACCTGGACCGCGGCGGCACGCACGTGCACGACGTCGCCGGCGGACTGGCGGTGCTGGCCGCCGCGGGGGGCGTCGTCCTCACCGACGCGGGGGAGCCCCTCGAGCTGGCACCCGACACGGACGCGCTGATCCGGTTCGTGGCCGCCGCCGACGAGACGGCGGCCCGCGAGCTGCTGGCCGCGCTGCGCTGATTCAGCGCTGACGGGCGGCGGCCTCCCGGACGGCGGCCAGCAGCGCCTCCCGCTCGTGCAGGGTCGTCCGGGCCCGGCCGCGGCTGGCACCCAGCGCCTGCTCGGCGGCGTCGATCGCCCGCCAGTCCTCCAGCAGCACCGGTTCGGCCCCGCGGCTCTGCAGCGTGCGCACCAGGTCGTCGGCCGGGCCACGCACCCGCAGCGTGCCGTCGGCGGCGTCGGCCAGCAGGCCCGCGATGGTCTCCCGGGCGTCGTGCTTGTTGTGCCCGACCACCCCGGTGGGGCCGCGCTTGATCCAGCCGGCCACGTACTCCCCGGCCGACGGCCGCCCGTCGCGCAGCACCCGTCCCACGCCGTCGTGGGTGACGGTGCCGGTGCGCTCGTCGACCGGCAGCCCGGGCAGCGGGGTGCCGAGGTACCCCACCGACCGCACCACCAGGTCGGCGGGCAGCACCTCGAACTGCCCGGTGCCGATCGCCCGGCCGTCGCCGTCGACGGCGGTGCGCTCCACCTCGACGCCCGTCACCCGGTCGGTGCCCAGCAGCCGCACCGGGCGGGTGTAGAAGCGCAGCCGCAGCCGGGTGCGACCGGGGGCGGGCACGTGGCCGGACCACTCGCGGAGGACAGCGAGGTTGCGGCTGGCGTTGCGGTCGGCCGCGGCGCGGGCCTCGGTGTCGGCGTCCAGGTCGAGGTCAGCGGGGTCGACGAGCACGGTGGCCGCCGCCAGCTCCCCGAGCTCGCGCAGTTCCTGGGTAGTGAAGGTGGCCTGCGCCGGACCGCGGCGGCCGAGCACCGTCACCTCCTCGACGGGTGCGGCGGCGAGGACGTCGATGACGTGCTGGGGCATGTCGGTGGGGTCCAGCTCCTCGGCGGTCCGGGCGAGGATCCGCCCGACGTCGAGCGCGACGTTGCCCACCCCGACGACCACGACGTGCCGGACGCCGGCCAGGGCCGCCTCCACGGTCGCGCGGTCGGCGTCGGGGTGCCCGGTGTACCAGGCCACGAGGTCGGTGGCGGCCAGGCTGCCGGGGAGCTCCTCGCCCTCGATGCCCAGGCGCCGGTCGAGGGCCGCGCCGTAGGTGTAGACGACGGCGTCGACGTGGGCGCGCAGCTCGGCCAGGGAGAGCTCGGTGCCCACCTCGACGTTGCCGACGAACCGCACCAGCGGGTGGTCCAGGCTGCGGTGCAGGGTGTCCCGGATCGCCCGCATCTTCGGGTGGTCCGGGGCGATGCCGTGGCGGACCAGCCCGAAGGGGGTGGGCAGCCGGTCGAGCAGGTCGACGGCGACGGGGACCGCGCTCTGCCGGGTCAGGGCGTCGGCGGCGTAGATGCCGGCCGGACCGGCCCCGACGACCGCCACCCGCAGCGGGTGCTCAGCGGTCGGGGGAGGAGGAGCGCCGTCGTCGACCACCCTGGCATCCTGACCCGGCCGGGGCCGCGCCACCAGGGCAACTGTCCGGGCCGTTGTCGTCCCCCCGTCCCAGGAGGTCTGCGTGTCCGTTGTCGTCGTCGCCACCATCACCCCGAAGCCCGAGGCGGTGGACGCCGTCCGGGAGGCGATCCTCGCCGCCGTGCCGAAGGTGCACGCCGAGCCGGGCTGCGAGCTGTACGCGCTGCACGAGGGGGACGGGGTGTTCGTCATGGTGGAGCGGTGGGAGAGCCCCGAGGCGCTGCGCACCCATGGCAAGGCCGAGGCGCTGACCACCCTGGGCGCGGCGCTGGCCGACAAGCTCGCCGCGCCGCTGGACGTGCGCCGGCTGACCGCCGTCCCGGCGGGGGAGCCGGGCAAGGGCGCGCTCTGACGTCGAGCGAGCTCAGCGGCAGGCGTGGTCGTGGTCGAGCTCGCCCGGGACGTACTGAGTGAGCTCGACCTCCCCGTCGGGGACCAGCGGCGGCTTCCCGCAGGCCGCCACGGCCCCGATCCGGGTGGTGGCGCCGGCCAGCCAGCTGGGCAGCCCGGCCAGCGGGCTCTCCTCCGGGACCTCGCTGACGATGCGGCCCCACTGGTAGCCGGTGGAGTAGACGCCGACCCGTGCGCCCCGCCCGGTCAGGTACTCGGTCATGCCCTCGAGCGCGGCCCGGTTGCGGGCCCGCGCGTCGGAGGACCCGCTCTGCCAGGTGTTCATGGTCTCGACGTCCAGCCACCACGTGTAGCCCGCCGGCTGGCTGCCCAGCCCTGCGGCGCGGGCGGCGGGGCGGAAGAACGACTGCACGCTCGCGCGCGCCCGCTCCCAGCCGTACTGCCACGAGCACGCCGTCGAGTTGCCGCCGTCGCAGCGCCCGTAGGGCGTGCTGCCCGCCTCGGGCCAGGTGGTGACCTGCTCGCGCAGCTCGCCGGGGTTGGCGGTGTTGAGGTAGAGCTGCACCCGCGGCTGGCCGGCCGCACCCGAGGAGCCGGCGGCCCACTCCAGCTGGTCGGCGAGGCAGGGGTTGGCCCGGGTGGCGAGCCCGCCGTTGACCCCGACCACGGCGAACGCGGCGTCCTCGGGGAGCTCGGTGCCGCACTGCGGGTGGGAGACGTCGTAGCCGACGGTGCGCGTCGGGCCGGCGGTCTCGACGGGTGCGGCGGAGGCGGTCGCGGGCAGACCGAGGAGCGCCCCCACCGCGGCGAGGGCCACCATCGTGCATGATCTGCGTCTCACTGCCCTCGACGGTACGCGCGGCCGAGCGGCACCCGCCGGTACCGGTCAGGTCGCCTGGCAGACGGGGCACCAGTAGAGGTTGCGCCCCACCAGGACCTGGGTGCGGATGGCGGTCCCGCAGATCCGGCAGGGCAGGTCGGTGCGCCGGTAGACGTAGTGGGCGTCTTCGCGGGTCACCGCACCGCTGCGCCGGGAGCGGTCCTCGGGGCGGGTGGTCACGATGCGGCCCATCCGGACGCCGGAGCGCATGAGGGTCACCAGGTCCCGCCACATGCCGGCCCACAGCGCGGCGTCGATCTGCCGGCCGGGCCGGAACGGTGAGACCCGGTGCCGGAACAGCAGCTCCGCGCGGTACACGTTGCCGACGCCCGCCAGCACCGACTGGTCCATGAGCAAGGCCCCGACCGCCGTGCGGCTGCCCGCGATGCGCCGGTGGGCGACCGTCCCGTCGGCGCGGGGCCGCAGCGGGTCCGGCCCCAGGCGACCCAGGATTCGCTCGACCTCCGGGGCGGTGAGCACCTCGCAGGCGGTGGGACCGCGCAGGTCGCCCCATGCCCCGGCGCCGTCCGGCCCGTCACCCACCCAGCGCATGCGCAGCGCGCCCTTGGCCGGGGGTGGTCTGCCGGTGTCGGTGAGGAAGGTGCCGTACAGCCCGAGGTGGACGTGCAGGTGGTCGCCGCCGAAGCGGGCGAACAGGTGCTTGCCGTAGGAGAACACCTCGTCGAGCACCCGCCCGTCGAGGAGGGCGGCGCCGGCCTCGAACCGGCCCTGGGGGCTGGTCACGTGCACCGGGCGGCCGGCGAACGGCAGCTCGAGCTGCCGCGCCAGGCGGTACAGGGTGTGGCCTTCGGGCACCCGCGCAGCGTAGGTGGCGCCGCGCGTCCCCTGCTCAGTGGTCGGCGGTCTCCAGGCCGAAGTGCGGCCGGTCCTCGACCGCGACGAGGTCGACCAGTTCGGGGTGCTGCTGGATGTAGTGGCGGACGAAGGAGCAGTACGGCAGCACGGTCAGCCCCCGCTCGCGGGCCGCGGAGAGGACCCCGGCGACGAGCGCCTTCCCGATGCCCTGACCGCCCATGGCGGGGTCCACCTCGGTGTGCGGGAGGGTCATCTGCCCGTGCTCGACGTGGTAGCTGGCAAGTCCGACGACGCGCTCGCCCTGCCGGATCTCGAACCGACCCCGCTCGGGGACGTCGACCACCGTGGTCTCCATCGCTGCGGCCCACCTCTCTGACCCCGGCCACGCTGCCGGAGCTCGTTTCGACCCCAGCACGGTAACCCGCTGGAGGCGTTCGCTCTCTCAGCCGTACCGACGAGTCGGGTCCCGCCGGGGTTCCCTCGGCCACCCGATAGCCTGCTGGCGTTGGTCCCGGGGCAGCTGGTGCCGCGCCGTGGCCCCCGTAGCTCAGGGGATAGAGCATCGGTTTCCTAAACCGTGTGTCGCAGGTTCGAATCCTGCCGGGGGCACCAGCCGGTGCTAACCGTTGGTCAAACAACTGGCCGACCGTTGGTCACCGAGAAAGCGCAGAAAGGCCCCGCCGGACCCAGGAACGGGTCCGCCGGGGCCTTTCTCGTGGATGTGCTGCCCTCAGCGGTCAGTGGCGGCCGCCGATCGCTCGCTTCTGGGCGCCTTTCGGGCACGCCAAGGGCCCCGGCGCCCGTTTTCGGGCAGGCCGAGGCGCCAGGTGGTGCGAGCGGAGCGATGCGGTGAGTCGGTGCCGGGGTCGGCGGCTACGGGCCGGGTGGTCCTGCGGCGCGGGCGTCGCCGATGGCGGCGAGCTCCTTCTCCGCAGCGATCCGCGCACTCATCTCGGTGCGCAGACGGTTGTGGAACCGCGGCTGGCGACGCTGACGAACGTGGCCGGCGGCCTCGCGGGCGGCGCCGGCGGCGGCCTTCTCCTGCCGGGCCTGGAACGTCTGGGTCAGGCGGAGGTTGGCGGCCATGACGATGAACAGGGTCATCAGGCTGACCTTGGCCAGGCCCATGACGCGGAACCGGCCCCGGGTGACGTTCTGCGCGGCGTCGTTCTTGACGTTGCCGAAGATGCCCTCGATGCGGTTCCGCCGGTTGAAGCTGTCCCACCACTGCGCTGACCCATGCGCGGTCGGCTGCCAGAACGGCAGCTCGGTCATCTGCACCCGGGACTTCTGCTGCCCGCAGATCGCTGGCTTCCGCCGCGGGGTGAACACGGTCGGGTCAGTCGTCGGTCGGCGCACCGTCGGCGGCTTGAGCATCGACTGTGGCTTCAGGTCACACCGCAGCGACCCGAGCAGGCTCATGGCGCGGCAGCCGAAGTCCCAGCTGCCGTCGTCGCGGCGGCCACCGACGGCGTGCAGCGCGTACGGAGCACGGAGCGCGACCTGCTCCTGGTAGGCGGTGATGGCTGACCTCGGCGACCCGATTTTCGGTGGGGTGAGGTCGCGCAGGTGCTGCGGCAGGCGGGGACTGTAGGGCTGCCCGTCGACGACGATCGCGCCGTTGGTCAGTGGCCGCCGGCCCTGCCCGACCTGGTCCTCGGTGAGGGCGTGCACGTTGTCGAAGCCGAGGGCGAACAGCGGCCAAATCCAGTCGTCGGCCCGCCCGACCTCGGAGGTGTAGGCCCGGTCGGCGAGCACGTCGCGGCGCGGCCGGTGCGGGCGGTCGGCGGCGGTGTCGGCGCGCTCGTGGTCGGCGACCATGCGGGTGAGCACGTCGAGGCCGGCGACGCGAATGTCGGCGTTGGCGGCGGTCAGCTCGATGCGCTCGACCAGGCATGGGGTGTCTGGGCCGCCGACCTCGCCGACCCGCACGACGCCGTGCAGCCAGTACCCGAACCAGCCCGAGCCCTTGGCGTTCCAGCGGGCGTCGGGGTCGGAGATGTGCGCGGGCAGCTTGGGCTGGCGGTGGAACTGGTGGGCCCAGCTGGCCACCTCGGAGGAGTCGATGGCGTAGGAGCCGGTGTGCGGCTCGTCGGGCAGGGTGGTGTCCAGGCCGCGGTCGAGCACGTACCGGAGCCGCGCGAGGCGCTCGAGCAGCTCGGTGGCGTGCGCCTCGCGAACGGCCTCGTGCAGCTGCCGGCGCAGGTCCTTGTTCTCCGGGCCGGGGTGCGCGACGCGAATCTCGTTGTGGGCGTCCCGGCGGGCCTGAGCGTTGTGCGGGGAGTGCGGTGAGGGGTCGACGGCGTGCGCGATCTGGTTGAACAGGCGGGAGAACATGCGCTCGGTGACGGTCCGCGGGATGCCCAGGCGGTACTTCGTCGAGGGGTGCAGGCCGTTGAGCAGGGCTACGGCGTCGCGAACAATCATGGCTTGCTCGGTGAGGGCGAGCAGGAGCAGCGCCACGACCAGCGCCCGCACCTGCAGGACGCGGGTGCGGCCGCCCCGGGGACGCCGCTCCTGCGCGGGCAGCAGCGACTCCAGGTAGGGCACGAGCGGGCCACGCTCGACGACGGCCTCGGCCAGGCGCACCAGCTTGGCCGACACCTTGACCGCGTTGACCTTGTCGGCGCCGACCAGTGGCGCCTTGCGGCTGGCCGCGGCCACCGCCGTGTACCGGCGGACGGGCAGGGCGACATCGACGTCACCCTCGACACCGTCGGCGAGCTCGTCGTCGAGAATCTCGCCGGTGACCGGGTCGACGCTCACGACTGCGCTCGCAGTGGCACGTGCGGGGCGGGGTGCCGCTCGCCGGGCAGGAGCAGCTGGCCGGGAGTCGGCAGTGGCCCGGTGGCGCAGCGCAGGGCGGTCTCGTACGCGGCCTCGTCCAGCTGCGGCAGCCGGGCGACCAGGGCGGCGACGGTTCGTCCGCCGCTGATGCCGGCGGCACGCAGCACGGCCGGGTAGGGGACGTCGGCGGACAACACGGCGGCCAGCCACGTCTGGCGGAGCCGGCCGGCGGTCAGTGGGAACCGCTCGTCGCGGTCCCAGCCGGTCGCGCGGACGACGGAGTCGGTGACGTCCCCGGTGGCGCGAAGCCCGCGCAGCAGCTGGCCGTCGCCGGCTCCGATCGCCGCGTTGAGCACGGCGGCTTCGCAGGCGCCGAGCACCGGCACCTGCCGTGGTGTGGGACCCAGCGTGGTGAACACGACGGCGTGCGGAGTGCGCTGCACGGCCGTGCCGAGCACGTGCACGGCCTTCCCGTCGCGGACCTCGACGAGGTCGGCGTTGCGGGCGCCGGTGCCACACCCCAGCCACACCAGCCGGGCCAGTCGCTCGCCCAGGCGCGCGCCGAAGCGGGGGCTGCGGTGGGCGTCGCAGAAGTCGAAGACTTCCTCGAGCTCTGCGGTGCTCAGCGGCGCCTGCGGGTCGTAGGCGCCGTGCTTGGGAGGGGGAGGCGGCGTGTGCGGCACCAGCGTGCGGCCGATGGCCCGCAGCCGGCTCTGAAAGCTGGACGCGAACCGCTCCGGCGGCGTGAATGCGGCCGCGCCCCGACCGACGCGGCGGGTGGTCAGCGAGGTCTCGATGGCGTCGTGGCCGTACCAGCCGGCGATGGTGCGGCTGGTGCCCAGCAGCAGGTGGATGCGGGCGTGCGTGGCCAGCGCGGCCGCCAGGCCAGGCATGGCCCGCGTGCTTGCGGTGGGGGAGACGGCCAGGCCCAGGTGGACCAGGTCGGCGACCTGCGTCCACTCGGCATCGCTCAGCAGCTGACCCCGGTAGCCGGCCACCCGGCGGCGGGTCGTCTCATCGAGCGCGTCGAGAGCGATCGCCAGCCGGACCTTCACCTCGTCGACCTGCGTGACCGCCGCCTCACGAGCGCCGGGCGCGGCCGTGGCCCGGGTCGTCGTCCGCCGCGGCGCACGCGTGGACGGAGGGGCGGACGCCTTTCGCGCTGCCGCGCCGGAACGGGCGAAGACCGGGTCAGCCACGACGCCCACCCCGGGTGTGTCCGCAGCGCGCCGCAGCGCGGCGCGCATCCCCCGTGATGTGTCGCATGGCCTCCTCCGCAGCTTGCCGCCGGGGACCTGACCTCGGTGTCCAAGCGGGAGCTGGCCCGCCGTGCCGGGGTCGGGCAGGCGACGCTGTGGCCGCTGCTCAACGGGAAGCTGTGGCCGCGCACCGACACCCTGATGCGCGTCGCGCAGGCCGCCGGCGTGCCGATCGGGGTCCTGTAGTGCCGCCCGGGTTCGCCCCCTGCTGGCTGGCCCCCTCCCCGGTGTCGGCGGCGCTTTTCGCTACCGTTGGAGGTAGCGAAATGGGCGCGGCGCAGTGGTGACCCGACCGCGGGTGTGCGGGCGTTGCAGGGCGCCGCTGCAGCAGCCGAAGGGTCCGGGACGCCCGCGCCGCTTCTGCGGCGGTGCGTGCCGCAAGGCCGCCAGCGTGGCCCGCACGAGACGCGCCGCCGCAGCACAGCACCGGGACGCCTGGTGGACCCCCGACTGGCTCCGAGCGGAGCTCCTCGCCGAGTGGAACGTGACTCTGGACGCGTGCGCGTGCCCGCGGAGTGCGCTCGTCGAGCAGTGGATCGGCCCCGAGCACCCCGGTGACCTTCGCAACGCGCTGGATCCCGACCTGCGCTGGAGCGACCTCGCTGGCCCCGGCGGTGTCGTCTACTGCTGCCCGCCGTTCACCCCGCCGGCCACGCTGTCGGCGTTCCTCGCCCGCTGCGTCGAGACCGCCCGGGGCGGCACGACCGTCGTGTCCCTCATCCCCGCGGCGGTGACGACCGTGTGGTGGAAAACGTACGTCTCCGACCCGGGCGCCCGTGTCCGGCCGATCGTCGGCCGGGTCAAGTTCGATGGCCCGCATGCCACCGGCGGCGCCCCACGGTGGGGAGTGGCGCTGGTGGAGTGGCCTGCCCAGCAGTGACCGTTCCAGGGCGGGGTGTCGAACCGGCCCGCTACGGCAACGAGCACCGAGTGCGCCTAAGTACCTGACCGGGCGCCGGCACCGGGGGCGCCCGCGGGGCGGGGTGTCGAGCGGGCAGGCGCGGGCCGACACGCGCCGCCGGCCTGTGGTCTCGCGCAACACCCCGGTGGTACGCGGCCCTGGTGAATGCGCTGCTGCCGGTGGCGCGCATGGTGCCTTCGGGACCGCAGAGGCGACATCACTAGGCATGCGGTCCCCCACGGTCCGTGAGCGACGTACCGTGCGTGACCAAGGAGGAACTGTGGCGAGTGGTCGACGGCTGGAGCTGTCCTGGTCCAACAAGGACATGCGGCTGCTGTCGCACGGGGCGGACAAGTACGAGTGGGTGCAGCCCACCGACTGGCGCGTGTCCGAGGTGCGGCTGTTGGAGGAGGTCGCCGACGTTGGTGAGGGCGCGGCGGACAACCTCGTCATCCACGGCGACGCCCTGCACGCGCTGACCGCGCTGAGCTCCACTCCTGAGCTGGCCGGCGACTACCTCGGCAAGGTCAAGCTCTGCTACATCGACCCACCGTTCAACACCGGCGAGACCTTCGCGCACTACGACGACGCCGTCGAGCATTCGATCTGGCTGACGATGCTCCGCGACCGGCTGGTGCAGATCCGCCGGCTTCTCGCCGACGACGGCAGCGTCTGGGTGCACCTCGACGACGCCGAGGCGCACCGCGCTCGGTGCGTGCTAGACGAGGTGTTCGGAGCAGCGAACTTCGCCGGCCAGGTGATCTGGGAGAAGACCACCAGCGGGCGGAACGACGCGAAGCTGTTCAGCACCGACCAGGACTACATCATCGTCTACGCGAAGAACGCCGCGTTGTTTCGGCCGCACCAGACGGCGCACACAGCGAAGGCGGACGCGGCCTACAAGAACCCCGACGATGACCCCCGCGGCCCCTGGCGTGAGGTGGACTACAAGGGCCCGAAGACCGCCGACGAGCGTCCCAACCTGTACTACGCGATCAAGCACCCGCGCACGGGCGAGGACGTGTGGCCACGCCGGGAGCGCGTGTGGGCCTACGGCCAGGAGGAGCACGAGCGCCACCTGCGCGAGGACCTGCTCTGGTGGGGCAAGACGGGCAACTACAGCTTCCCCAAGCTGAAGAAGTTCCTCACCACCCGGACTGCCACCGGGACGCCGCCGCGAACTCTGTGGCGGGCCGACGAGGTCGACACCACGCGCCGCGCCAAGGAGCAGATCAAGAAGCTCTTCCCCGGCCAGGTCCCCTTCGCCACGCCGAAGCCGGAGCGTCTGCTGCAGCGGGTGCTCCAGATCGCCACCGACCCCGGAGACATCGTGCTCGACTGCTTCGCTGGCTCGGGTACGACCGCGGCGGTGGCGCACAAGATGGGCCGCCGCTACGTCACCGTCGAACTGTCCGAGGACAACCTCGAAACCTTCGTCCGCCCCCGGCTGGAGAAGGTCGTCAAGGGTGAGGACGACGGCGGGATCACCGAATCCACCGGCTGGGAGGGCGGCGGCGGGTTCCGCCTGCTCCGCGTCGCGCCGAGCATGTTCGAGGCCGACGAGGATGGTGACCTCTTCCTAGCTGACTGGGCCGTCGGTGGTGAGCTGGCCCGAGCCGTCTGCGCTCAGGTGCGCTACGAGTACGAGCCGGTCGGTCCGTTCACCGGTCGCAAGGGCCGTAGCCGGCTGGCGGTGCTGGACGGGATGCTGACCGCCGGCGTCGCCGAGCTGCTGCTGTCCAAGCTGGCCGAGAAGGAGACGCTGCTGGTGGTCGCGCAGGCCATCGAGCCCGGTGTCGAAGAGCTGCTCGCAGCTCGTCGCGGTGGCTCGAAGGTCCGCAAGATGCCGCGCGACCTGGCTCGCCGCGGAATCCTGCCCAGCCGCCTGGTCACGCTGACCTCTACTACGGACGGTGCCACGTCATGAGCCACCCCACCGTGTCCTTCGACCAAGGTCTGATCGACGACATCGCCTCCCGGCTCGAGCTGCGCACGCCGAACGCCGAGGCCCTGGCCGCGGTGGCCAAGGAGCTGGACGCGGCCGCCGGTACCAGCGTCGAGCTGGTCTGCGATCTGGCGACCGCGGTCGGCAAGACCTACCTGGCCGCGGGCCTCATCGAGTACCTGGCCGACTCCGGGGTGCGCAACGTCCTGTTCGTGACCCCGGGGCGCACGATCCTGGACAAGACGGTCGCCAACTTCACCGACGGCCACAAGAAGTCGGTGCTCGGCGGGATGGTGACCCGGCCGACCGTGATCACGGTGGAGAACTTCAACACCGGTGACGTCGCCAGCGCACTCGCCGACGAGGACACCGTGAAGGTGTTCGTGTTCAACGTGCAGTCGCTGACCAAGCCGGACAAGGCCACCCGCCGCACCCGAAAGTTCCAGGAGTGGCTCGGTGAGGACCTGTACGCCTACCTGCAGGGCCGTGATGACCTGGTCGTCATCGCCGACGAGCACCACGTGTACTCGGAGTCGGCCGAGGCATTCTCCGCCGCCATCCGCGACCTGGACCCGCTGGCCCTGGTCGGGCTGACCGCGACCCCGGCGAAGTCGGACCTGCACAAGGTCGTCTACCAGTACCCGCTGGCTCGCGCGATCGCCGACAAGTACGTCAAGACCCCGGTCCTGGTCGGGCGCACGGACACAGCCGACAGCGTCGAGGTGCGCCTGCGCGACGGCCTGACGCTGCTGGCGGCCAAGCAGAAGGCCGCCGACTCCTACGCCGACGCCCAGGGACTGCCGCGGGTGAACGCGGTGATGTTCGTCGTCGCCGACAGCATCGACGCCGCCCAGGCGGTCAGCACCGTCCTGCGCCGCCCCGGCATGTACGAGCACGACTACGAGTCCCGAGTGCTCACCGTGCACAGCAAAGCCGCCGACGACGCCCTCGCCCGGCTGGCAGCGGTCGAGGAGCCCGACAGCCCGGTCCGGGTCATCGTGAGCGTCGACATGCTCAAGGAGGGCTGGGACGTCAAGAACATCTACGTCATCTGCTCCCTCCGGCCGTCCATCTCCGACGTGCTCACCGAGCAGACCCTCGGCCGCGGCCTGCGGCTGCCGTGGGGCGCCTACACCGGCGTCGAACTGCTCGACACCGTCGAGGTCCTCTCCCACGAGCGCTACGAGTCGCTGCTGGCCAAAGCCGGCGTGCTGCTCGAGGGGCTGGTGGAGAACCGCGTCGTGCCGGTGCCCACGGACGTGCCAGGCACCACCCGGGGGGGGGGGGGGGGGGGGGGGGGGGGGGGGGGGGGGGGGGGGGGGGGGGGGGGGGGGGGGGGGGGGGGGGGGGGGGGGGGGGGGGGGGGGGGGGGGGGGGGGGGGGGGGTGGGGGTTGT